>NZ_WIVR01000079.1:0-19537 GCF_009600525.1 Pseudomonas sp. FSL R10-1350 | reverse complement strand
CCGATCAGCGCAAGGCTGCCCCGGTCGGGCGAGCGCCGTGGGTCGCAGGCAATCGCCAGCCGTGCAGGCGGAAAACGGGTCATTTGCTCCAGCAGTTTTTGCCGGGATTCGCGGCTGTCGAGGATGCCCGCGTCTTTGACCGTGGTCGGCAGTTTGGGCGGCCACGGGTGCTGGTCGTCCAGCTCGATGGCGACGATCAGCGCGCCCTCGGTGTCCAGGTCGGTTTGCCCGGCGTGCACGTTATGCAACTGCTCGGGGGCTACGTCGTTGACCCCAAGGCGCTCGCTGCTTGGCATCAGGCGTTCGCGCAGTTGGCTGTAGCCGGGCAGGGTGAGGTCCAGTTGCAGCGCGTTGCGCCCCCGGATCCAGCGCCAGCGGCAGAAGGCCGCGAGCAACAGACGCGGCAACACACCGTAGACCACGAGCACGCCCACCAGCCACACGGCCCAGGCCTGACGCACGGCTTCGCTGCTGTAAGCGGTGTCGGTGCTGGCGCGGATCATTGCTTCGGTCGGCCCGCTAAACCCCAGCCAGCCGGGCACCACGCCCAAAGCGCGGGTGGCGCTGACAAACACATCGGCGCTCAAAATGGTGGTTTCCCAGACAAAGCCGTAACGGCGGGTGGCCATCAGCAAGAGCATGAGCGTCAGCGCGCTGAGCATTGCCAGCAGCCACAAACCATTAACCAAGGTGCCCAGCGCCCAGCGATTGAGTTTTTGCCGTTGCAGCACCAGCAACAACGCCGGGGCCAACTGCGCGGCCTTGGCGTCGCGGGCAAATTTGTCGCTGAGCCACAGCCACAAACGGCCAAGGCTGGCGCTGTGTTCACCGGCGAAAACCAGCCCCAGCAGCCAACTGATCAGCAAAATCAGGTTGATGCCGAGCAGGCTGCCGAGTGCCCAGAACACATTGACCGGGGTTTGCCCATTGCCCAGCGCGGCAAAGGCCAGCCCGCCGCCGCTGATGACGGCCAGCACGGCGAGGCCCAGTAGCGCCAGGCGCGAGCCTTGCAGCCAATGGCGCATGGCCGTAACCAGGCCATCGCGCTCGGCCAGCCACAGCGCACGGTTTTGCAGGCGTGTGCTCAGATCACCGGCACTGCTGCGGGCGCGGCGGTTGGCTTCCAGATCGTCCAGCGGGCCAGCGTGCTCTTCACGCAGGCGCACGGTTTCGGTCAGCCAAAGACGTTGCAACGGGGAAAGTTCAGTCACGCGGCATTCCATTCAAGTGAGTCATGAGCATAACCGCTGTATGCCGGTTAGTCAGGCCGGGTACTGACAGCGCCGGCGGCTCTGGTATCCTCGGCGGTATGAAAAAATCACTCCCCCTCAGCCTGATCGCGGCCCTCGGTGAAAACCGCGTGATCGGCGTCGACAACAGCATGCCGTGGCATTTGCCGGCGGATTTCAAATATTTCAAGGCCACCACCTTGGGCAAGCCGATCATCATGGGTCGCAAGACCTGGGATTCGCTGGGCCGCCCGCTGCCGGGGCGCTTGAACCTGGTGGTAAGTCGTCAGACCGGCTTGCAGCTCGAAGGTGCCGAAGTGTTTGCCTCGCTGGAGGCCGCCGTCGAGCGCGCCGAAGCCTGGGCCATTGAGCACGAAGTGAACGAGCTGATGCTGATTGGCGGCGCGCAGTTGTACACCCAAGGGCTGGCGGATGCCGACCGGCTGTACCTGACGCGTGTGGATCTGAGCCCGCAAGGGGATGCGTGGTTTCCTGAGTTCGATCAGGCGCAGTGGACGTTGGTGTCAGAAGACAAGCATGACGCCGCAGAGGGAAAACCGGCGTTCAGCTTTGAGGTGTGGGAACGGCTGTAAGGCTGACACATCCCCTGTAGGAGCGAGCTTGCCTCGCGATCTTTTGATCTTCTAAAAGATCGCGAGGCAAGCTCGCTCCTACAAGGGATTGAGGGTTAGGCGTGCGCCAGATCACCATGATCGTCTTCGGCCAGAATGGCCTTGTCGGTCTGGTGCAACGCTTGGCTGGTGACTGTACCGGCGACCATTGAGCCGCTGACGTTCAGCGCCGTGCGGCCCATGTCGATCAAAGGCTCGACCGAGATCAGCAACGCCACCAACGACACCGGCAAGCCCATGGCCGGGAGCACGATCAGGGCCGCGAAGGTTGCACCGCCGCCCACGCCCGCAACGCCCACCGAACTGATGGTCACAATGGCCACCAACGAAGCGATCCACACCGGGTCCAGCGGGTTGATGCCGACCGTCGGTGCAACCATCACCGCCAACATGGCCGGGTACAGACCGGCACAGCCGTTTTGCCCGATGGTCGCGCCAAACGAGGCAGCAAAGCTGGCAATCGAAGCCGGAATGCCCAAGCGGCGAGTTTGCGCTTCGATGCTCAGCGGGATGCTCGCCGCGCTCGAACGGCTGGTGAAGGCGAAGGTCAGCACCGGCCAGACTTTGCGGAAGAAGCGCAGCGGGTTAACGCCCGACACCGACAAAATCACCCCGTGAATCACGAACATCAGCGCCAGGCCGATGTACGACACCACCACAAAGCTGCCCAGCTTGAGGATGTCTTGCAGGTTGGAGGTGGCGACCACTTTGGTCATCAGCGCCAACACGCCGTACGGGGTCAGTTTCATCACCAGACGCACCAAGCGCATCACCCAGGCTTGCAGGGTGTCGATGGCGTTGAGCACTTTGCTGCCTTTTTCCGGCTCGTCCTTGAACAGTTGCAGGGCGGCAATGCCAAGGAAGGCGGCGAAGATCACCACGCTGATGATCGACGTCGGCTTGGCGCGGGCCAGGTCAGCGAACGGGTTCTGCGGGATAAACGACAGCAGCAACTGCGGCACGTTAAGGTCTGAGACCTTGCCGGCGTAGTCGCTCTGGATCACGTGCAGGCGGCTGATTTCGGCAGCGCCCGCGACCAGGCCATCGGCGGTGAGACCAAACAGGTTGGTCAGGCCGATGCCCACCAGCGCCGCGATCATGGTGGTAAACAGCAACGTGCCGATGGTCAGGAAACTGATCTTGCCCAGCGACGAGGCGTTATGCAGGCGCGCCACGGCGCTCAGGATCGAGGCAAAGACCAGCGGGATGACGATCATCTGCAGCAGTTGCACGTAGCCACTGCCGACCAGTTCGAACCAGCCGATGGAGGTTTTCAGGGTTTGGCTGTCCGTGCCGTAGACCAGGTGCAAGCCCAAGCCAAAGAGCACGCCGATAACCAGCGCCAGCAGGACTTTTTTTGCCAGGCTCCACGCGGTGTGGCGGGTCAGCGACAAGCCGAACAGCAACGCGAGGAACACCAGCAGATTGAGAATCAGCGGGACATTCATGAGGGCTCCGGGGGAGAGGGGGACGACGCAGGTGACGTCTTCAAGCGATAAAATTTTCGAACCGGAAATGCTAACAGGTTGATATAGCTCGAAATATATCGTTCTGGAATGACCACCTTCACTTTTGGAATAAGCGCATGGCGTTATCAAGACGGTCGAGGTCGCATCCACGCTAAAACTGTCACAGAGGTTTGCTAGCGTCGTCGCCTTTCTTAAGGAGCATAGTCGATGAGGCTGACGGCGAAGTTGATAGCTGCAACCCTGTGTTTGGGCTTGGCCGGGCAGGTGTTGGCAACCGAATTGGAACACTGGCCGGCCGATCAGGCGAAGCAATTGAACGCCATGATTGCGGCCAACGCGAACAAAGGAAACTTCGCGGTCTTTGACATGGACAACACCAGCTACCGCAATGACCTTGAAGAAGCGTTGCTGCCGTACATGGAAAACCTCGGCCTGATCACCCGTGACAGCCTGGACCCGTCCCTCAAGCTCATCCCGTTCAAAGACACGGCCGAGCACCAGGAAAGCCTGTTCAGCTACTACTACCGTTTGTGCGAAATCGACGACATGGTCTGCTACCCGTGGGTGGCGCAGGTGTTTTCGGGCTTCACCCTGCAACAGCTCAAAGGCTATGTGGATGAGTTAATGGCGTCCGGCCAGCCGATCCCGGTCTCTTACTACGAAGGCGACACGGTCAAGACCGCTGAAATCCAGCCGCCCAAGGTGTTTGCCGGTCAGGTTGAACTGTTCAACAAGCTGATGGAAAACGGCATCGACGTGTACGTCATGACCGCCGCTTCAGAAGAGTTGGTGCGCATGGTCGCGGCCGATCCCAAGTACGGCTACAACGTCAAACCGCAGAACGTCATCGGTGTCAGCACCCTGCTGAAAAACCGCGACACCGGCGAGCTGACCACGGCGCGTAAACAGATCAGCGCGGGCACGTACAACGAAGAGGCCAACATGGGCCTGGAACTCACGCCTTACCTCTGGACCCCGGCCACCTGGATGGCAGGCAAACAGGCGGCGATCCTGACCTACATCGACCAATGGAAAAAACCGGTGCTGGTGGGCGGCGATACGCCAGCGAGTGACGGCTACATGTTGTTCCACAGCGTTGACGTGGACAAAGGCGGGATCCACCTGTGGATAAACCGTAAAGACAAATACATGGCGCAGCTGCAAGGCATGATTGCCAAAAACGCAGCGGCCCAGGCCAAAGCCGGCTTGGCGGTGACGGCGGACAAAAACTGGGTGATCGTCAAACCAGACGAAATCCAGTAACTCTCTGTTGTAGGAGCGAGCTTGCCTCGCGATCTTTTGATCTTTTAAAAGCTCGCGAGCAAGCTCGCTCCTACAGGGGCGGTGTGGCACAAAAAATCCCGGCACATGGCCGGGATTTTTGTATAACGCGTTGGCTTATGGCACCAATTTGTCCAGCAGCGCCTTATCACGCACCGCGCCCTTGTCGGCGCTGGTGGCCAGCAAGGCGTAGGCCTTGAGGGCGGTGGTGACTTTGCGTGGGCGGACTTCAACCGGCTTCCAGCCCTTTTTATCCTGCGCAACACGGCGTGCCGCCAGTTCTTCGTCGCTGACCAACAGGTTGATCGAGCGGTTCGGAATGTCGATCAGCACTTTGTCGCCATCTTGTACCAGACCAATCGCACCACCGGCGGCGGCTTCTGGCGAAGCGTGGCCGATGGACAGGCCCGAGGTGCCGCCCGAGAAACGGCCGTCGGTCAGCAAGGCGCAGGCTTTGCCCAGACCTTTGGATTTCAGGTACGACGTCGGGTACAGCATCTCTTGCATGCCCGGGCCGCCTTTAGGGCCTTCGTAACGGATGATCACGATGTCACCGGCCTTCACTTCGTCAGCCAGAATGCCGCGCACGGCGCTGTCCTGGCTTTCAAAGATCTTGGCGTTGCCTTCAAACACGTGGATCGACTCGTCAACACCGGCGGTTTTCACCACGCAACCGTCCAGCGCGATGTTGCCGTACAGCACGGCCAGGCCGCCTTCTTGCGAGTAGGCGTGCTCGACACTGCGGATGCAGCCGTTTTCACGGTCGTCGTCCAGGGTGTCCCAGCGGGTCGACTGGCTGAACGCGGTCTGCGTCGGGATACCGGCAGGGCCTGCACGGAAGAACGTGTGCACGGCTTCGTCGTCGGTCTGGGTGATGTCCCACTTGGCGATGGCATCCGCCATGGTCGCGCTGTGCACGGTCGGCAAGTCGGTGTGCAGCAAGCCGCCACGGGCCAACGAACCGAGGATGGAGAAAATGCCGCCAGCGCGGTGCACGTCTTCCATGTGGTACTTCTGGATGTTCGGCGCCACTTTGCACAGCTGCGGCACATGGCGCGACAGGCGGTCGATGTCTTTGAGGTCGAAGTCGATCTCGGCCTCTTGGGCAGCGGCCAGCAAGTGCAGGATGGTGTTGGTCGAGCCGCCCATGGCGATGTCCAGCGTCATGGCGTTTTCGAACGCCTTGAAGTTGGCAATGTTGCGCGGCAATACCGATTCGTCGTTTTCGACGTAGTACTGGCGGCACAGGTCGACGATGGTGCGGCCTGCCTGCAGGAACAGTTGCTCGCGGTCGCTGTGGGTCGCCAGGGTCGAACCGTTGCCCGGCAAGGCCAGGCCCAGGGCTTCGGTCAGGCAGTTCATGGAGTTGGCGGTGAACATGCCGGAGCACGAACCGCACGTTGGGCAGGCGCTACGCTCGTACTCGGCAACCTTCTCGTCAGAAGCGCTGGAGTCGGCGGCGATGACCATGGCATCGACCAGGTCGAGGCCGTGGCTGGCGAGCTTGGTTTTGCCCGCTTCCATCGGCCCGCCCGACACGAAAATCACCGGGATGTTGAGGCGCAGTGCGGCCATCAGCATGCCAGGGGTGATTTTGTCGCAGTTGGAAATACACACAATGGCGTCGGCGCAGTGGGCGTTGACCATGTACTCGACGGCGTCGGCAATGATCTCGCGGCTCGGCAGCGAATACAGCATGCCGTCGTGGCCCATGGCGATGCCGTCGTCTACGGCAATGGTGTTGAATTCTTTGGCAACGCCGCCAGCCCGTTCGATCTCGCGGGCCACCAGTTGGCCCATGTCCTTGAGGTGGACGTGGCCGGGTACGAACTGGGTAAAGGAGTTGGCAATGGCGATGATCGGCTTTTTGAAGTCGGCATCTTTCATCCCCGTGGCGCGCCACAATGCGCGGGCGCCGGCCATATTGCGGCCGTGGGTGGAGGTCTTGGAACGATAGTCAGGCATGGAACAGCTCCGGGCGGCTAATCAGGTAACAAACAGGGAAGTGAGCTTCTAATCGCTAGGGGATCACACAGAAAATGACCACGTATCCACTAGTTGCCGTGAACGCTGCGGGATCGCCGCACGCTTGGGCTTGAGCTCATAAACCCGCCGGGGATGATTGGCGATGAATGCGTCGATTCTACACGGCTGGCGGTGGGAGGGAATGGTCCAAACCGTGAAGATAGCGGCTACGGGACGAGCGCCCGCTCGCGGATCAGCTCATTCAAACCGAGCGCGATGGCGCTCAGGATCAAAAAGCACACGGCCAGGGTGCTGGTCAGGTGATCGTCGGCCAGGTTGATCACCAGGCTGATCAGGCCGCCGCACATGAAAATCAGCAGGCATCCAGCGGAGGTCGATGTGCCCGCGAGTTGCGGGTAGAGGCTCATGGCTTTGGAGTTGGCGATGGGCCTGCAAATGGTGGTGCCTGCTGTGCAGATGAGCATGGGGATCAGCACCGTGATGGCAGACACGCCAAATTGCCAGTTAAGCCCCAGCATCACCAGCCCGGAAGCGGCGATGAGGCACAGGCCGGCAGTGATTTGTGTCTCGCTGGCGAGCTTGCGGTGCAGCACGCTGGCCATGATGCCGCCGACCACATACGCAGCGCCATACAGCAGCAAGGCCCAGGCGAACTGGTAGGCCGAGAGCTGCAGGTGCTCCATGAAAATCAGCGGCGACAGGACGATAAACGAGAAGTGGCAGGCAAAGGCCAGGGCCGAAATCAGCCAGTAACCGACGAAGCGGATATCAGAAAACAGCCGCCAATACCCGGCGAAAAACTGTCGTGCTGACGGCCTGTGGCGGCTGCGAGACTCGGGCAGCAGGTGCAGTGACCAGCACCAGACCACCACCGCCAGGGCGATGAACACATAAAAGCTGCCTTGCCAGCCCAGGTACAGTTGCAGCCAGGTGCCGACCAAGGGGGAGCAGGAAATGAAGATCCCGCCGCCGGTGGCCATCCAGATCCGGATGCGCTCCAGCTCGCGCCCTGCGAACACGTCCTGGATCAGCGCTTGTGACAGGGCAAATGCACCGCAGCCGACGGCCTGGACCACGCGGAAAAACATGAACCAGGCGAAATCCATGGCTAACAGGCAGCCCGTTGCGCCGATGGTCGCGAGGGCAATGCCGGTCAGCAGCAACTTTTTGCGCCCAAACATATCGGACAAAGGCCCGATCAGCAGCAGCGACACGGCCAGGCCGATGGCGAAAATACTCACCGACTGCGCGACGTCGGACGGTGTGGTGCGAAAGTGGCTGGACAGGGCCGGGAAGGAGGGCAGCACCACGTCCAGGGGGAAGACGGCGAGCAGGGTCATTGTCATCAGCAAGGCAATGGTTGCGCGGGGTTTTGCTGGGCTGTCCGTGGGCGGTTGCACTGATGTGTCCGGTGTTAATCAGGGCGGGCAGTGTTCTGCGCCGGTGCTGGTTTTACAACGATGTCCTGAGTAGGCCGGTACTTGTATTTCTGTAAGAAAAAACTTTTCTCTGCGTCGCCGCGCTCTAGTCCGGCCATGCCGGGTTTTACCCCCGTCTCTGGGCGTGACTACACTCAGGGGCTACAGTGGCGAACGCTTTCTAAGAATAAGGATGTTGAATGCTGACCCTTAATCGATCCGTTTATGGGTGTCTGGCCATTGGCCTGGTGCAAGGGCTTTTACTGTGGCTGGCCAGTGACATTGCCGAGCCGGGCATCAAGTACGCGCTGGTGACCGCCGTGCTGGTGGGCGGGATCAACCTGTTGCTGCTGGGTGACAATGTGCGTCAGCAAGGCGCCGTCTGGCTGGTGCTGGGCATTACCTGCGTGATGACGGCGATCAGCGCCTGGGTGTTCTGGAAGTACAGCGAAACCTGGCTTTACAGCCACTGGTTGAGCGGTAGCTGGACCTGCTTTGCCGTGGTCATCGCCTACATATGTACGGCGTTTATCTTGAGTTGGCCGACCCGTGAAGGGCGCATGCCGCGCTATGAAGATTTGTTCCGGCATGCCTGGGACACGGTGTTTATCGTGTTACTGGGCTTGCTGTTGAATGCGGTGTTTTGGGCGTTGCTGCTGTTGTGGGGCAGCCTGTTCAAAATGCTCGGCATCGTGGCGCTGAACAAACTGTTTTTTACCGATGGTTTTGTCTGTGTCAGCTCGGCCGTGGTGTTTGCCCTGGGGCTGCAAATGGGCCGTGATAACGACCGGGTGATTGGTCTGTTGCGTGGCATCTTGCTCACGCTGTGCCGCTTTTTGCTGCCGCTCAGTTCAATGATTGCCATTGTGTTCACGTTTACCTTGCCGTTCAGCGGTCTGGCGCCCATTTGGGACACCGGTTATTCGACGCCGATCATGGTGTGCCTGGTGGCGGCCAACCTGTTCTTGCTCAACGGGGTGTTTCAGGACGGTCATCAAAGCAGCGGCTACCCGCTGTGGCTCGTGCGCATGGTGGATCTGTGCCTGCTGTGTTTGCCGGTGCTGGTGGTGCTGGCCGGGTATTCGAGCTGGTTACGCATTGAGCAATACGGCCTGACGCCTAGCCGTGTGCTGGCGATGTTGCTGGTGCTGGTGGTGTTCGCCCATTGTGTGGCGGCGCTGTGGGCCGTGTTTGCCTCGAAATCGACCTGGCTGGGCAGCTTGCGGGTCAGCAACCCGTGGATCGCGCTGGCGTGCGTGGTGCTGTTGCTGGGCATTCATACGCCATGGTTCAGCCCGTTGAAGATCAGTGCGCAGAATCAGGTGCAGCGTGTGCTCAACGGTAAAACCCCGGTTGAGACCTTTGATGCCGACACCTTGCGCTATCGCTTGGGTGCGCCGGGCATGCATGCGTATGAAACGTTGTTGGCGCAAGTCGAGCGCGGCGAGGTACTCACCGAGCCTGCGCGGGCGGTGCTGCTGAAACGGCTCAAGGACGTCGAAATCGGCCGCAGCGGGGCTGCGCAGAACGACCGGTTGCTGGAGTGGATCGGCCCTGGCGTGGAAGGCAGCGAGCAGTTCGATGCGCTGGGCATGGCTGGCCATCTGTGCCGGTATCCGGGATGTGCGATGTGGGCTGTCGATCTGGATCAGGACGGGCAGTTGGAGGTGTTGCAGTTGCCCAAGCAGGAGTGGCCGGGCCCGCTGTACTTTTTCAAGCGCAATGCCCAAGGCAAGTGGCTACGCGCCGGGCTGTATGAAATGGACGACAACCCGCTTGAATTGATCAAGAAGATTCGCGAAGGGGAAGTCCAACTGGTGAAACCGCGATATCAGTCGTTGCAGATCGGCGGTGCGGTGCTGAGCCCGCGGGTGGATAAGCCCTGATGCTAAACCTGTGGGAGCGGGCTTGCTCGCGATGCAGGCGATGCGGTTTTCAGTTAAACCGTGTCGTGCCAATCGCGAGCAAGCCCGCTCCCACTAGGGTGTTTAGGTGTTAGGCAGCAAACGGCAGGTGATGCTCTTGATGTAGCGGGTTTCGACAATCGCCGGGTGCACCGGGTGATCCGGACCCTGGCCACCGCGTTCGAGCATCTGGATGTTGCGGTCCAGATGGCGGGCGCTGGTCAGCAGGATGTTTTGCAGATCGTCTTCCGGCAAGTGCATCGAGCACGACGCGCTGACCAGAATCCCGTCTTTGTTGAGCAAACGCATGGCCTGCTCGTTGAGACGGCGGTAAGCCGCTTCGCCGTTTTTCAGGTCTTTTTTGCGTTTGATGAAGGCCGGCGGGTCCGCCACGATCACGTCAAAGCGCTCTTCGTTGGCTTTGAGCTCGCGCAGGGCTTCGAACACGTCGCCTTCCATGCTGGTGACTTTGTCGGCCACGTCGTTCAGCGCGGCATTGCGATCAACGCCGTCCAGAGCGAAACCCGAGGCATCGACACAGATCACTTCGCTGGCGCCGAACGCCGCTGCCTGCACGCCCCAGCCACCGATGTAGCTGAACAGGTCGAGGACTTTTTTGCCTTTGACGTACGGGGCCAAACGCGCGCGGTTCATGCGGTGGTCGTAGAACCAGCCGGTTTTCTGGCCTTCCATGACCGGTGCTTCGAACTTGACGCCGTTTTCTTCCAGGGCCACCCACTCCGGCACCATACCGAAGACGGTTTCGACGTAACGCTCAAGGCCTTCTGCATCGCGGGCTGCCGAGTCGTTCTTGAACAGGATGCCGCGTGGCTTGAGCACTTGCACCAGCGCTGCAACCACGTCGTCTTTGTGGCGTTCCATGGTGGCAGAGGCCAACTGCACCACCAGAATGTCACCGAAACGGTCAACCACCAGGCCTGGCAGCATGTCGGAATCGCCGTACACCAGACGGTAGTAAGGCTTGTCGAACAGACGGTCACGCAGGGACAGGGCCATGTTGAGGCGGTGAACCAGCAGCGACTTGTCCAAGGGCAGCTTGATGTCACGCGACAGCACGCGCGCGCAGATCAGGTTGTTCGGGCTCATGGCCACGATGCCCAGCGGCTTGCCACCTGCGGTTTCGAGCAGCGCTTGGTCACCGGCTTTAAAGCCGTTAAGCGGGGTGGTGGCTACATCAATTTCGTTGCTGTAGACCCACAAGTGGCCGGCGCGCAGGCGTCGATCGGCATTGGCTTTAAGGCGCAGGCTTGGCAGGGACATGAAGTCGCTCCGGGTATTGAAAAGGGCGCGATTATAGCCTTAGACGCCACCTGCAAGCTTGGCTGATTCGCGGTATTGCGTCGGATCGCGCGCCCATTCGCGCAGAAAATTCCGCTAGAATCGCCGCCTATTCCAGAGTGTGCAGACATGCCCCCAGAGCTTTCATCGCAACAGATCAGTCAGGCTTTGCAAGGCATCAGCGTGCCGCCTCAACCGCAAATCATGGTGGATTTGCAGATGGAGCAGTACATGCCGGACCCGGATCTTGAGGTGATTGCGCGCTTGATCGCTCAGGACCCTGGCTTGTCGGGCGCGCTGCTTAAAATCGTCAACTCGCCGTATTACGGCCTGACCAACAAAATCGCTTCAATTCGTCGCGCAGTGACGTTGCTGGGCAGCCGCACGGTGATCAACCTGATCAATGCGCAGTCGATCAAGGGCGAGATGGGTGACGACACCATCGTCACCCTCAACCGTTTCTGGGACACGGCCCAAGACGTTGCCATGACCAGCCTGAGCCTGGCCAAGCGCACCGGCATGTCGGCGCCCGATGAAGCCTATGCGCTGGGCTTGTTTCACGATTGCGGCGTCCCGCTGATGCTCAAGCGCTTCCCGGATTACATGCATGTGCTGGAACAGGGCTACGCCAATGCGGGCCCTGGCCGTCGCGTGGTGGACACGGAAAACCGCCACTTCAACACCAACCATGCGGTGGTCGGCTACTACACGGCCAAATCATGGCGCTTGCCGGGGCACCTGACCGAGGCGATTGCCAACCACCACAATGCGCTGGCGATTTTCAGCGACGAGTCCTCGCGCAACGGCCCGCTGAAAAACCTGCTGGCGGTGCTGAAAATGGCCGAGCACATTTGTGCGTCCTCCAAAGTTCTTGGCAACCAGCGCGAAGACCATGAATGGAACAGCATCAGCCATCTGGTGCTGGACTACATTGGTTTGTCCGAGTATGACTTTGAGAACGTGAAAGAAAGTATCCGCGAGTTAGGGGCTGACTAGATGCCTGAGTTACCAGAAGTCGAAACCACCCGCCGGGGCATTGCCCCGCACCTTGAAGGGCAGCGGGTCAGCCGGGTCATCGTGCGTGACCGGCGTTTGCGCTGGCCGATCCCCGAAGACCTGGATGTGCGTTTGTCCGGGCAGAAAATCGTGCAGGTTGAGCGGCGCGCCAAGTATTTGCTGATCAACGCCGAAGTCGGGACGTTGATCAGCCACTTGGGCATGTCGGGCAATTTGCGTCTGGTCGAGGCGGGCCTGCCGGCGCTCAAGCATGAGCACGTCGACATCGAGCTGGAGTCGGGGCTGGCCTTGCGCTACACCGACCCGCGGCGCTTTGGCGCCATGCTCTGGAGCCTTGACCCGCTGAACCACGAACTGCTGATCAAGCTGGGGCCGGAGCCGTTGACCGACCTGTTTGATGGCGAGCGGTTGTTCCAGCTGTCGCGCAAGCGTTCGATGGCGGTCAAGCCCTTCATCATGGACAACGCGGTGGTGGTGGGCGTGGGCAATATCTATGCGACCGAAGCGCTGTTTGCCGCAGGCATTGACCCGCGCCGCGAGGCCGGGAGCATTTCGCGGGCGCGTTATTTAAAGCTGGCGATTGAGATCAAGCGGATTCTGGCGGCGGCGATAGAGCGGGGCGGTACCACGCTGCGTGACTTTATCGGCGGTGACGGCCAGCCGGGTTATTTCCAGCAGGAACTGTTCGTGTACGGCCGCGCTTACGAGGCGTGCAAGGTCTGCGGTACCGAACTGCGCGAGGTCAAACTGGGCCAGCGAGCCAGCGTGTTCTGCCCACGCTGCCAGAAGTAACCCCGAACCTGTAGGAGCGAGCTTGCCTCGCGATCTTTTGATCTTTAAAAGCGAAAGATCGCGAGGCAAGCTCGCTCCTACAGAGGCAACCCTTACGCCTTACCCGTGATCAGCCGGTATTTTTCCATCAGCTGTTCTTCGGTTTCCGGGTGGGCTTCATCCAGCGGGATGCAGTCGACCGGGCATACCTGCTGGCATTGCGGCTCGTCGTAGTGGCCTACGCACTGGGTGCACAGGTTCGGGTCGATCACGTAGATCTCTTCACCCTGGGAAATAGCAGCGTTCGGACACTCGGGTTCGCAGACGTCGCAGTTAATGCAATCGTCGGTGATGATCAGGGACATGGGTACTCCGGCCGGGGCGGTTTGCCCGGGCAACTAAAATCGAATGCGGCAATTGTGCCGCATTGGCGCCCGCAGTGCACGCGGGCGCCGCTTCAGCGGTTACTTCTTGCGAAACCGCTCGGTCAGGGCGTCAGCCACAGCCGGGTGGACAAACTTGCTGATATCGCCGCCCAAAGCCGCGATTTCACGGACTAACGTCGACGATATAAACGAATAGCGCTCGGACGGCGTCAGAAACAGGCTTTCGACGTCCGGTGCCAATTGGCGATTCATGTTCGCCAGCTGAAACTCGTACTCGAAGTCCGACACGGCACGCAGGCCACGCAGAAATACATTGGCGTTCTGTTCTTTGGCGAAGTGCGCTAGCAGCGTCGAGAAGCCGACTACCTCGACATTGGGCAGGTGCTTGGTGACCTCACGCGCCAGCTCAACGCGCTGTTCCAGAGGGAAGAGCGGGTTTTTTTTGGGGCTGGCCGCGACCGCAATGATCACGTGATCGAACAGGCGCGAGGCGCGCTCGACCAGATCGCCATGCCCCTTGGTAATGGGGTCAAATGTACCTGGGTACAACACTCGGTTCATCGCGTCGTCCTGGCGGGAATCCGTTGGGGAGTCGGATGGTATCGCAGCATTCCCGGTCGGCCAAGTCGCCAATTTAAGAAGAAAGCACTATAGACGCCGCCAGTTAACTCCTTTTTCACGGATTTTTAAGCCGTTGGGCCAGCTGTGTAGCGAGTTTGGCTGTGAGTGCGTACACCGACAATTGTGGGTTGGCGCCGATGCTGGTGGGGAACAAAGAGCCATCATGGATCGACAGATTGCGTAACTGATGATGGCGCCCAAGGCTGTCGGTGACCGCCAGGTGCGGGTTTTCCCCCATGGCGCAGCCGCCCATCACATGGGCGCTGGCCAGGCGCGTTCGATACCGCTCAAGGCTCAGGTTGTTGATGTGCTCGCGGGTTTCGCCCAGGGTTTTCATGTAGCGCGCATCGCTGTGCAACGGCATCACCGCGCTGGCCCCGGCGGCAAACTGGATCTCGGCCATGCTGTGGAACGCCCGCCTGAGCCCGTCCCAGCTATACGGCGTGACGCTGTAATCGAGCACGGGGCTGCCGTCACTGCGTAATTCAACGTTGCCGCCGGGGCTGTCGGGGTGAAAGCCGTCGCGCATCAGGGCCAGCATCATGTGGGTGTTGGGCAGTTGCGCCATGTGTTCTGCGTTGGTTTCGCCGTAGCCGCCAAACAAGGTGGCGGCCAGCGCCGGGTGCAAGGGCGGCACTTCGAGTTTGTAGCCCATGGGGCCGGTTGCGCCGTCTTGCCACTGAAAATGGTCTGTGTAAATCGACTGCGGGGCGCCGTAAAACGGATTGATCGCCGTCGCAAACTGCGCAGCCGAGAAGTTGACCAGGTGCAGAAACGTACGCTTGCCCACTCGCCTGTACGGGTCGGGCGCCTCTGAGCGCAGCAGCAGGCCGGGGCTGTTGATGCCGCCGCCCGCCAGCACGTAATGCCGCGCCTTGACCGTAATGGTGCAACCTGTGGGCGCCACGCTGCGTCTGTCCATGGCTTGGCACTCCAGGCCGGTGACCTGATCACCTGCAATCAACAAACGCTGGGCGCGGGCCAGGTACAGCAACTCGCCGCCGTTTTCGAGGGTCGCGGGGATGGTCGTCACCAGCATCGACTGCTTGGCATTGGTCGGGCAGCCCATGCCGCAATAACCGAGGTTCCAGCAGCCGCGCACATTGCGCGGGATTACCTGCCAGCGGTAGCCGAGTTTTTCACAACCGGTGCGGATTACTTCGTTGTTGGCGTTGGGCGGGATCAGCCACGGGGCCACGCCGAGCCGTTGCTCCATCTGCGCAAACCAGGGCGCCATGGCGGCTTCGCTGTGGCCGCTGACCGCATGCTCGCGGGCCCAGTGCTCCAGCGTCGGCGCCGGGGTGCGAAAGCTTGAGGTCCAGTTGACCAGGGTCGTCCCGCCCACCGCGCGGCCTTGCAGGATGCTGATGGCGCCGTCTTTGCTCATGCGCCCGATGCCTTCCTGATACAGGCTGGTGTAGGCCTCGCCTTCGAGCAGCTTGAAATCGCTGCTGGTCTTGAGCGGTCCTTCTTCGATCAGCAGCACTTTGAAGCCCGCATTACTGAGGATTTCAGCCGTCGTGCCGCCCCCGGCGCCGCTGCCAATAATGGCAATGTCGGCTTCCAGCGTCAGGTCGTTGTCGAGGGTTGAGCCGTTATGGGTTTTCCATCCGCGTGCCAGGCCTTCGCGGAATAGATCGGGTACAGGCATAAGGACGTCTCATGAAAATTATTATTGTGTGAATCAAATCGTCGGCGGGCCGGGATACCCGCAATGGGGCCACAACTCGGGCTTTTCGTAGCCGCTCATCATCACCAGTTGCAGCAGCGAGGCATGGCCCATGCGCAACAGGCTCAAGCTGCTGTTTTGCCAGCGATGCAGGAAGTAGCGGATTTGATCGGGGGTGGTCTTCTCCCAGCTGCTCCAAAGCCCCGTGAGCGGGCCGCGAGTGACGGGCATGGCCAGCACGTCGAATAGCTGCAAGGTCAGCTTGAGCAGCTCTGGCGAGAGGTGAGCCAGGTTGTTGTCCAGCGTGTGCAAGGTGGCGTCTGTCGCTCCCGGCAGGGAGGTGTGCGAAATGCTGCCCGCCAGCATCACCGGCACCAGCGCCTGTAAAAACACCAGGTCTGTGCTGCGCAGCACCCTGAAACCCCGAGCGCTGAAAGTAGCCGAGCAGCCGCTGAGGCTGGCGCCCAGCCCGGCAGTGGCCAGAAAAGCCGAGGCGCAAAGGCCGACTTTTAAAACGCCACGGCGGGACAGTAGCGTCGGTTCTTCCAGAAATTCCGGCATGGCTTGGTCTCGCCGTTTGAGGCTATCGGATAAACAGCTTTTGAATCAGGCGTACCAGCGACCGGCCATACGGCGGGTAAATCGCCAGCGAACTGTTCCAGCGCTGTTTGCTCAACACCCCTTTGGCGTGGCTGAACGTCAGGAAACCTTCGTGCCCGTGGTAACGCCCCATCCCGCTCTGGCCGATGCCGCCAAACGGCAGGTCGTCGATGGCCACGTGCAGCAGCGTGTCGTTAATGCAGACGCCGCCCGAGTGGGTGTCTTCGATGACGCGCTGTTGTTCGGCCTTGTTGTACCCGAAGTAATAGAGCGCGAGTGGGCGAGGTCTTGAGTTGATGTAGGCAAGCGCTTCATCGAGCGTGCTGTACGCGACAACAGGCAGCAGCGGGCCGAAGATCTCGTCCTGCATGACCTGCATCTGGTCGTTCACATTCAGCAGCAACGCGTGGGGCATGCGCCGCCCCTGGCCTTGGGCATAGAGCGGGATCAGCCGGGCGCCTTTTTCGCTGGCGTCTGTTTGCAGGTGCTCAAGCCGCGCCAATTGGCGCTCGCTGATGATGGCGGTGTAGTCGGGGTTGTCGGCCAGCGTTGGATAAAAATCGAGTACGGCCTGGCGGTAAGCCTCGATAAACCCGTCGACCCGCTCGTGCGGCACTAGCACATAGTCGGGCGCGATGCAGGTTTGCCCGGCGTTCAGGGTTTTGCCCCAGGCAATGCGCCGGGCGGCGTCTTTGAGTGGCACCTCAGCCGAAACGATCGCAGGGGATTTGCCGCCCAACTCCAGCGTCACCGGGGTCAGGTTATCGGCGGCGGCACGCATCACCTGCTTGCCGACATAGGTCGAACCCGTGAACAGCAGGTGGTCGAAGGGCAGTCCGGAGAACGCCACGGCAACCTCGGCGTCGCCCAACACCACAGCAACCATGTCCTCGGGGAAAATCCGCCCCAGCAGGTCTTTGAGCAAACGACCGGTGGCTGGCGTGTACTCACTGAGTTTGAGCATCACCCGATTGCCCGCCGCCAAAGCGCCGATCAAAGGCCCCATGGCCAAATACAGCGGGTAGTTCCACGGCACGATTACACCCACCACGCCCACGGGCTGATACACCACCTTGGCGCTGGCGGGCTGGAACATCACGCCCACATGACGCGATGACGGCTTCATCCAGCGTTTGAGGTGTTTGAGGGTGTAGTCAATGCCCTGCAAGCTGGGCATCAGCTCGGCAAACAAGGTTTCGTCGGGGCTGCGGTGGCTGAAGTCCTGGCTGATGGCGTCAATCAACACTTCGCGCTCGCGGCTCAGCAATACTCGCAGGCTCTTCAACCATTGCTGGCGTTGTGCTATTGGTGGGAGCGGATGAGCTGTGTAGGCTTTTCGCTGCAGGGCGAAAAGGTTGTGGAGATCGTCCAAGGCGCTGGAGGAACTGTGGCGATGGGCACTGTCGGTAGACATCGTTCGCTCCCTGCGGATGTTTGGGGTTCTCGTAAGAGCCAAGATGTTTTTAGAGCCTGCGCTCTATGTTGTCAATTGGGGGTCTGCCACTCGGGCTGTTTGAGCCACGGTGGTTAGGCTTTAAGATGTTTTTCGATATTCATCGAAGACCAATCCATGGCCGCACGATTAAAAACCAGCCAGCGCATCATCAATACCAGCCTGGAGTTGTTTAACCAGCTGGGTGAACGCAATGTCAGCACCAACCACATTGCGGCTCACATGGAGATTTCGCCGGGTAATCTGTATTACCACTTCCCCAACAAGCAGGCGATTATCTCGGTGCTGTTTAGCGAGTACGAGGTGCTGGTGCTGGACTTTCTGCGCCCGCCCGAGGGTCGTTTGCCTGACGTCAGCGACAAACGCGACTACTTGAAGCACCTGCTCAATGCCATGTGGCGTTACCGCTTTTTGTACCGTGACATTGAACACCTGCTGCTCAGCGACTCTGAACTGGCCGTGCGTTATCGGTGCTTTTCCACGCAATGCCTGGCTCAGGGCCAAGCCATTTATTCGGGGTTTGTGCAGGCGGGCATTCTCGACATGACGCCCCAGCAAATCGAATCGCTGACGCTCAATGCCTGGATCATCCTGACGTCCTGGGTGGGGTTTTTGTGCACCACGCGCGAGAACGCCACCCACCTGTCCGAAGAGGCGCTGACCCGCGGAATCTACCAACTGCTGATACTGGAATCGGGCTATGTAACGCCGCCGTACCGTGCTGCGGTTGATGAGTTGCTCAAGGAATATTACGTTCCATTGCAAAAGACATTGGTCGTACAGTAGCGCTGTTCCCATCCCCCTCAGGAGTTCGCCATGCCCGTTGCGCAACTGATCAGCCCTCAAGCCCTGAACGAACGTCAGGCGCACCCCGGATTGGTCATTCTGGATTGCCGTTTTGCCCTGGAAGACCCGGAATACGGGCACAGCAGTTATGTTGAAGGCCATATTGCCGGTGCGCAATTTGCCGACCTTGAGCGTCACCTCAGCGGCCCGGTGATTAAAGGCGTCACGGGGCGCCATCCGTTGCCTGAACCGTCCGCCTTGCTTGAACAACTGCGGGCATGGGGCATCAACCAGGACAGCGATGTGGTGCTGTATGACGATGGTCCCGGTGCATTTGCGGCCCGTGCGTGGTGGTTGCTGGCGTGGCTGGGCAAGCGCGATGGCGTGTTTATTCTCGATGGCGGGTTAAAGGCTTGGCATGCGGCGGGTTTCAAACTGACCACGGACGAGCCCGATGTTGTGCCTGGCACCTTTGATGGTCAGCCGGATAGCCACTTGGTGCTGAGCGCTGAGCAATTGCAAGCGCGCTTGGGCCAGCCGGGGTTGACCCTGATCGACGCTCGCGCCAAGCCACGTTTTCGCGGCGAGGTTGAGCCGATTGACCCGATTGCCGGGCATATCCCTGGGGCGCAATGTGCGGCGTTCAATGAAAACCTCGACAGCAGCGGGCGCTTCTTGCCAGCCGAGCAACTTAAACAGCGATTTGCCGAACAACTGGCGGGCCGCTCGCCGGATGAACTGGTGGCGTATTGCGGCTCGGGCGTGACGGCGTGCCACAACCTGTTTGCATTGGGATTGGCGGGCTACCCGCTGGGCAAACTCTATGCGGGCTCATGGAGCGAATGGATCAACGACCCGGCACGAGGTGTCGCAACCGGGGATTGACCCCGTAGGAGCGAGCTTGTCTCGCGATCTTTTGATCTTTAAAAGAATCAAAAGCCCCCTCACCCTAGCCCTCTCCCTGTATGGACCGGGGACATAGCGAACACAATGTTCGGAGACATCGCGAACACTTT
>NZ_WIVR01000078.1:0-19891 GCF_009600525.1 Pseudomonas sp. FSL R10-1350 | reverse complement strand
GCCACGGCGTTTCCATTGTTGCTCACGGCTGCGCAAATCTGCTTCGCCGCGGGCGTTGTGGGCCATGTGCAACGTGCCTTCGCGGCGTAACTGGCAGTCGATGCGGTACTTGTCGACAAGGCTGAACACCAGCGACGGTGCGGCGCCGAGCATGCGATTGAGCTGGCTGCCGACGGCCTCACCGAAACCGGCCTCGATGTCGTCCGGCGGGATCCACATCCCGGCGTTGACCAGCCCGACGTTGCGCCCGGACCCGCCGTGCCCGGTGCGGTGGGCCTCAAGCACGCACACGCTTTTGCCTTGTTCGAGCAAATGGATGGCGGCGGACAGGCCGGTGATCCCGGCGCCAATGACGCACACATCAACACTCAATTCGCCCTTAAACGCGGGCGCTTGCGGACGTTGAGGCGTCAGGGTTTCCCATAAGCATTGTTCTTGTAGTGGCATGGGGGGCTCCAGCAATGAAACCGGGTGATGATCTGACCTCATTCGTAGGAGTTGCCGCAGGCTGCGATCTTTTGATCTTGAAAGATCGCAGCCTGCGGCAGCTCCTACGGTGTGCTCGTCAGTTAGTCAAACGTAATACCCTGCGCCAACGGCAGCTCCAGCGAGTAGTTCACGGTGTTGGTCTGGCGGCGCATGTAGCCGCGCCAGGCGTCGGAGCCGGATTCTCGGCCGCCGCCGGTTTCTTTTTCGCCACCAAAGGCGCCGCCGATCTCTGCACCGCTCGGGCCAATGTTGACGTTGGCGATGCCGCAGTCGCTGCCAGTGGCCGACATGAATTGCTCGGCCTCGCGCACGTCGGTGGTGAACACGCACGATGACAAGCCTTGCGGCACGGCGTTGTTCAGGCGCAGGGCCTCGGCAAAGTCGCTGTAACCGATCACGTACAGGATCGGTGCAAAGGTTTCGCTGCACACCACTTCGCTTTGTTCCGGCATCTCAACAATGGCCGGGGCCACGTAGTACGCATCCGGGTATTGGCTGGCCAACTGGCGCTCGCCACCAAACACCCGCCCGCCTTCGCTCAGGGCTTGTTCCAGGGCGTTTTGCATGTTTTCAAAGCTGTGTTGGTCGATCAGCGGGCCGACCAGGTTGCCTTCCAGCGGGTGGCCGATGCGCACTTTGGAGTACGCCGCTTTGAGCCGGGTGACGATGTCTGCTTTGACCGATTCGTGTGCGATCAACCGGCGCAGGCTGGTGCAACGCTGCCCGGCGGTGCCGACGGCGCTGAACAAAATGGCGCGCACGGCCATGTCCAGATCGGCGCTGGGGCCGAGGATCATCGCGTTGTTGCCGCCCAGTTCGAGAATGCTGCGGGCAAAACGCGCGGCGATTTTAGGCGCCACTTCGCGGCCCATGCGGGTGCTGCCGGTGGCGCTGATCAGCGCGACACGCGGGTCATCGACCAAAGCCTCACCGGCGTCGCGACCACCGATGACCACTTGGCTCAGGTACTGGGGCGCGTCGCTGAAGTTGCTGAGCACGCGGTCGAATAGCGCCTGGCAGGCCAGCGCGGTCAACGGGGTTTTCTCGGACGGCTTCCAGATCACCGCGTTGCCGCACACCAGCGCCAGCGTGGTGTTCCACGCCCACACGGCAACCGGGAAGTTAAAGGCACTGATCACTCCGACCACGCCCAGCGGGTGCCAGGTTTCGCGCATGTGGTGGCCCGGACGTTCCGAGGCGATGGTCAGGCCGTAGAGCTGGCGGGACAGGCCAACGGCGAAGTCGCAGATGTCGATCATCTCCTGCACTTCGCCCAGGCCTTCCTGAGTGATTTTTCCCGCCTCCCACGACACCAGTTCGCCCAGGTCCGCCTTGTATTCACGCAACAGGTCACCGAACTGACGCACCAGCTCACCCCGGCGCGGCGCCGGGACTTTGCGCCAGATCTGAAATGCATATTCAGCGCGGGTCACGTGCTGCTCAACCTCGGCCGCCCCTTCCCACTGCACGGTGCCAATCTGGCTGCCATCAATCGGCGTGTACACCGGCTGCTTGCCGCGTTGATACAGCGCCGGGTTCACGCCAAGACGATCCAGTAATGCAGCAACCATGGGGCACTCCTTAGATTCAATAATCAGGTTCTTAGGCCTTTAGTTGTAGCTGGCTCATCCGGCGGTAACAAACGACCTTTAAGCGAGATATCATTCCGAAAATTCATGCTGCACGGGTAAAGTTGGCGAACAACCAGCACTGGGGGGGTCTTTATGCTGAACAAGCGTTATCTGCCATCGATCACGGCGTTGCAGTGTTTTGAGGCGGTGACCCGGCACCTGAGCTTTACCCGCGCCGCCGAAGAGCTCAACCTGACCCAAAGTGCGGTCAGCAAGCAGGTCGCGCAGCTGGAAGAGCTGCTTCAGCACTTGTTGTTCCGCCGGGTGCGGCGCCGCCTGCAACTGACGCCCGCTGGCGACTTGTACCTGGTAGAAGTCCGAAAAATCCTGACCCAAGTCGAGATGTCGACCCACACCCTGCGCTCATATGGGGGCGAAACCGAGGTGCTGCGCGTGTCGACGCCGTCGACCTTTGGCGCCCGCTGGCTGATGCCGCGCCTCAAGGGCTGGCGGCTGCGCCACCCACATATTCATCTGGACGTGTGCAACGAACAGCCTGCCGATGACTTGCTGCAAGGGCGCAGTGATCTGGCGTTCTATTTTGGCCAGGGGTCGCGGCCCGGCACCGAGTCCGTGAGGTTGTTCGGTGAAGAACTGGTAGCCGTGTGCGCGCCGTCGAGCTTGCCCGAGCGCCCCTTCGACGACCCGACGCAACTCACCGACCTGGTGCTGCTGCAAAACGCCTCACGCCCGCAAGCCTGGCACGAATGGTTTGAAAGCCAGGGTTATCACACCGATCACAGCTATCACGGGCCACGTTTCGACACGTTTTATATGTGCATCCGCGCGGCGCAGGTGGGCTGCGGCGTGGCCCTGCTGCCGAGGTTTCTGGTGGAAGAGGAACTGAGCGAAGGCAAGCTGGTCATTGCCTGGCAGCACCCGATGCCGAGCCGCGATGCGTATTACCTGGCCTACCCCGAACATTCGGCGGGCGTGCCGAAGGTCAAGGCGTTTGTGAACTGGATGATGGAACACCTGGATGACCTGTAGGAGCGAGCTTGCCTCGCGATCTTTTAAACGATCAAAAGATCGCGAGACAAGCTCGCTCCTACAGATGAGAGAAAAAACCGCTGGCAATACGGTCTGCGAATATGCGCCACTATCGCCATTCATTGAAAAAGCTGAACGCCGTGGCTATCAGGCACGGGCAGCATGGAGATTGCCGCTATGAGCGAGAGTGTGTTTGCCGACCGCATCGTGCAGAACTTGCTCGACACCGACTTCTACAAATTGACCATGATGCAGGCGGTGCTGCACAACTACCCCAACGTTGAAGTCGAATGGGAGTTCCGCTGCCGTAACAGCGAGGACCTGCGCCCGTACTTGAGCGAGATTCGCCACCAGATCGAACGCCTTGCCGAACTGAGCATGACCCCGGACCAGCTCGGGTTCCTGGAACGCATCACGTTTATGAAGCCCGACTTCATCCGCTTTTTGGGCCTGTTCCGCTTCAACCTGCGCTACGTGCACACTGGCATCGAAAACGGCGAGCTGTTTATCCGCCTGCGCGGCCCGTGGCTGCATGTGATTCTGTTTGAAGTTCCACTGCTGGCGATTGTCAGTGAAGTGCGCAACCGCTCACGCTATGCCGGTACGCTGTTGCGAGAGGCCCGCGAGCAGTTGTATCGCAAGTTTGACTGGCTGCAAGCCAACGCCAATGCCGACGAACTGGCTGAGTTGCAAGTCGCCGATTTCGGCACGCGTCGCCGGTTTTCTTACCGGGTGCAGGAAGAAGTCGTCACGGTGCTCAAGCATGACTTCCCCGGGCGTTTTGTCGGCACCAGCAACGTCAACCTGTCCCGCGAGCTGGACATGAAGCCGCTGGGCACCATGGCACACGAATGGATCATGGCGCACCAACAACTGGGCCCGCGCCTGATCGACAGCCAAAGCGCCGCGCTTGATTGCTGGGTGCGTGAGTATCGAGGCCTGCTGGGCATCGCCCTGACCGACTGCATCACCACCGACGCCTTTTTGGCCGACTTTGATCTGTACTTCGCCAAGCTGTTCGACGGTTTGCGCCACGACTCGGGTGACCCGGTGGTGTGGGCCGAAAAATGCATCGCGCATTACCATCAGTTGGGTATCGACCCGATGAGCAAGACCCTGGTGTTTTCCGACAGCCTGACGTTACCCCGCGCACTGGAGATTTTCCGGGCGTTGCGTGGCCGTATCAACGTCAGCTTCGGTATCGGGACTAACCTGACCTGCGACATTCCGGGTGTTGAGCCGATGAGCATCGTGCTTAAAATGACCGCCTGTAATGGCTCACCCGTCGCCAAAATTTCGGATGAGCCGGGCAAGACCCATTGCTCTGATCCAAACTTCGCCGCCTACTTGCGCCACGTTTTCAATGTTCCTGAACAATCCTCCAAGGAGTGAATCATGCAGGCCGTACAGCGTCAGATTGCTGAAGATCTCAATGTCCAACCGCCGTTTAAAGACACTGCCGCGCTTGAGTCCGAGATTGCACGGCGCATCACCTTTATTCAATGCTGCCTGCACAATGCCAGGCTCAAGACCCTGGTGCTGGGCATCAGCGGCGGCGTCGACTCGTTGACCGCAGGCCTGCTGGCTCAGAAGGCCGTGCAGCAGCTGCGCGAGCAGACCGGCGACAAGGCATACCGCTTTATTGCCGTGCGCCTGCCCTACGGCGTGCAGCAAGACGAAGCCGATGCCACCGCGGCCGTCGACTTTATCAACCCCGACGAGCGCCAGACCGTGAACATCGGCCCGGCGGTCAAAGCCCTGGCTGCTGAGGTCAGCGCGTTTGAAGGCAAGAAGCCAGAAACCGTGGACTTTGTGCTGGGCAACACCAAGGCGCGGATGCGCATGGTGGCGCAATACACCATCGCCGGTGCCACCGGCGGGCTGGTGATCGGCACCGACCACGCCGCCGAAGCCGTGATGGGTTTTTTCACCAAGTTTGGCGATGGCTCGTGCGACCTGGCCCCGCTCAGCGGGCTGGTGAAGCACCAGGTCCGGGCCATTGCCCGTCACTTGGGTGCGCCAGAGTTTCTGGTCGAGAAAGTCCCCACCGCTGACCTGGAAGACCTCGCGCCGGGCAAACCCGACGAAGTCTCCCATGGCGTGACCTATGCCGAGATTGACGCGTTCCTGCACGGCGAACCCGTGCGCGAAGAGGCGTTCAATATCATCTGCAGCACCTATGAGAAGACCCACCACAAGCGCGAGATGCCGTTCGCGCCGTGAGGCCTGGCTGCGCAGGCGGCGATGCATTCATCGCCACCTGCACGTCGCAGAAACAACTTGTAACTTGCACGTTATAAAGTAACAGCAATGCTGTAGCATGGGGCCGTTTCCGCACTTTAGAACCCCCATAGGTCAGCCTTGATGAGCCAAGCCCCTTCCTCACCGCCAGCCAACGAACCGTTTGCCGATACCGAACTGGCATGCCTCGTAGGTGCCAAAGCCGCCCTCTTTCGCTGGGCTGCAACCATTGCCACCCGTGACGTCGAACAAATCCTCGCGCTGTATGCCCCCGACGCCATCCTGGTGCCGACCTTGTCCAATCAGGTGCGTGATTGCGACGACAGCCGCCGTAACTATTTCGAGAACTTTTTGGCCAATGAGGGTCTGGTGTGTGACATCCAGGTGTTCAAAAAGCGCGTCAGCCGCAAACTCGGCACCGTGGTCGTGGGCGGCCTCTACACCTTTGCCTACCGGGCAAACAACGAACAGCGCCTGGTACCGGCGCGGTTCCTGTTCACCTTCGAGCGCATCAATGACGTGTGGCTGATTACGGGCCATCACTCCTCTATCGAAGCGTGACCCGTTACGGGCTCAGGCAGACTCGTTTCTGACCTTGGCCGCGATCAGGCTGTCAGCGGGCGGGCGCTGACGGAAGTACTGGTCCACCCCGGCAAAGATCGCCTCGGCAATTTTGCGCTGGTGGCGGGTGTCATGCAGCCGCTGGCAATCATTGACGTTGGAAATGAACCCGGTCTCTACCAGAATCGATGGCACCGCCGCCGACTTGAGCACGGCAAACCCGGCCTGCTCAACCCTGGACTGATGCAGCCGCGCTACGCCGCCCAGTTGCGACAGCACCTGATGCCCCAGGTCCAGGCTGGTGGAGATGGTCGCGTTCATCGACATGTCCAGCAGCACGCCCGCCACCATCGGGTCGTCCTTGTGCAGCTTGACGTTCAAGCCGCCGCCCACCGAATCGGCGTCGTTTTCACGATCCGCCATCCAGCGCGCCATCGAAGACGTCGCCCCGTTTTGCGAGAGCGCAAAGACCGACGCACCCGACGCCGTCAACCTCGGCGCCGCATCGGCATGCACGGAGATAAACAGATCGGCATCAAGCTTCTGGGCCACTTCGGCACGCTTGCGCAGCGGAATAAAGATGTCATCGGTACGAACCAGCTTGGCCTTGTAGCCCTTTTGCGCGTCGATACGCTTGGCCAGCAGCTTGGCGATTTGCAGCGCAACGATTTTTTCTTGTTCGCCCTTGGAACCCACCGCGCCGGGGTCTTTGCCACCGTGGCCAGCATCAATGACCACCAGCAGGTCCCGGTTGCGCTTGGCTACCGGGCGCTCGGGGGCGCTGGGCGTGACAGCCGATGAGGCAACCGCTTTCGCCGGCTGGCCCGTCAGTTGTAGCTCCAGGCGGTGACCATTGGCCGACAGGGGCCTGAGCGCTGCGCGCACACCGGCATCCGCCAGGTCCAGTACGATGCGCAGATCACCCGCAGGGGTTTTGCCGCTGCGGATGGCGGTGACGGGCGTGCCGTCCAGCACCAGCCCTTCCAAGGGCGCTGCCAACACTGCGCGTTTGAGGTCAATCACCACGCGGGGCGGCGACTCGAGGGTAAAGCTGTTGGCGATGACCGGTCCGCTGAGGTCAAACAGCAGCGTGGTCGAACCTTGCACTCGACTGACACTCACACGCCGCACTGCTTGTGAGGCATACGCTATAAGTGGCGTCGGCAATGCCAACCCGGCCAAGAGAAATTTCACCACGCTACGTCTGTCCATACACCTTCCACGCACTCGAATACTCCGGTCGCGTCATCTTACTCGTTACGTTATAACGGCTAGATGAAGATTTTGACGGGCAGGTTTTATCATCAAAAGGCCGCGTAGACCTGTCTGCGTCACAGCCAGAAAAAACGGAATGAACCCCGCATTTTTTTTCGCTTGTCCGCACGGGGCTCAGCGGCTTTGATAGACCTCTATTTGGTCGTCAGAGCCCTGCCCCATGTCTTCTTTCGATGGTTTGTTCTCTTTGGTTGAATCGGCACTCGATCAGCCAACCGCTCACTGGTTGCGCGAGCATGTCGAGGTGCCCCCTGCCTTGCAGCGCTTTAACTGGAGCGAACAGTCGCTGCACCGCGTATGGCTCGCGCAAGCGCTGAACCTGTGCTTGTTCCACACCTTGGTCAACGCCGTGCCAGACGGCCGACGGTATGTCGAAGAACAAGCCCGGCAAGGGCGCAAGGTGGTGTTTGATCACGGCGCCATTCGCACGGTGGACTGGCCCATTAACGGTCAATTGCCACGCGGCCGTCAGGCGTTTGCGCGCTTGCTGGAGCCGCTGGGCTTTACCGATGTGCGCACCTACCCGCTGACCAAACTGAATATGACCGGCTGGGGCTATCGCCAGATGGACCTGCCTGAAGACATTGCCCAGTTTTTTGTCTCGGAGCTGCACCCCGGGCGCTTCAGCGAGGCCTTTCAGCACGCCGTCAGCCGCGTGGTCGGCTCAAGCCTCGACCCGCTGCAGCCTGAACACCTGAGCCTGCTCAACCGCCTGAGCCTGACCCGCCATTGCAGCCTGAGCGAGGCCCGCACGCTCTTGCCCGCCTTGCACCGCGCCTTTGGTCGCCAACACGGCGTGGTCCACGCAGCGGACTATCAGTGCTTGCTCAACGAAAGCGCAGAAATGGCCTGGATTGCCACCGAGGGCAACAGCTTCAACCACTTGACCGATCGCGTGCAGGACCTGAACGCCTGCGTCGCCCGGCAGCGCGAGTTGCAGCGGCCAATGAAAGACAGCATTGAGGTGTCAGCTTCGGGGCGGGTCATGCAGACGGCCTACCGCGCCTGCACCGTCACCCGCGAGCTGATCGATGCCCAAGGCCAGTGCCGCGAGCATCAAGTGCCGGGCTCGTTTGTCGAGTTTATTCAGCGCAAGGTCGACCCGGACAACGGCCGCATCGACCTGAACTTCGACAGCAGCAACGCCCAGGGCATTTTCAAGATGACCGACTCAAAAGCCTGAACCTGAATGCAAACAGCCCCGACGGCGCAACGCACGTCAGGGCTGTTTGAGGGACCTGCGCTTATTTCAGCGTGACGGTGCCTTTCATCATCGAGATATGGCCCGGGAACGAGCAGAAGAACCCGTACTTCTCGTCCGCTTTGAGCTTGGAGACATCAAAGGTCACGGAGTCGGTTTCGCCAGCGCCAATCACCTTGGTGTGCGCGATGATGCGCGTGTCGCCATCCTTCAGATAGTCTTTGTCGATACCCGCGCTCAGACCATCAGTGGAGATAGGCTGCATATCGGCTTCTTTACTCAGTACCCAGTTATGGCCCATGACTGCTTTTGGCAAGCTACCGGAGTGTGTCAGCTCTACGGTGAAAGTTTTGCAGGACTTGTCGATCTCGATAGCTTTGGTGTTGAACGACATTTGGTCGGTCGAATCAACGGTGACCTTGCACTCAGCTGCTAACAATTGGCCGCTGGCCAAGGTCAAAAGAGATACCGCAACAACTTTTGCAAACATGGTTTTTCTCCAAGGTAGGGTACAAAAAATCCATTATTTGTATACAGGATGCACGAAAACGGGCGTTGTTCCAATGACCCACGTCACGTCCTGACGTTTTTTGTCATGACCTTCTATCAGGCAAACGAACGTAAGACCAGCATCCTTAAGCCATTTTGGGCTTTTTCGGGGTTTAATCGGCATCTGGGTGTAGAGTCGTGTTTTGCGCGCAAACAGCCTGATGGCAAAAACCCAGCTAACGGCAAGGCACTAATACAGGGCAGAATACGCGCCGCTAAACCTCACCTTCGACCCCAAGAGGATCGCTCATGGCCAAACCCAACTATAACTTCGCCAAACGTCAACGAGACCTGGCTAAAGAGCAGAAGAAAGAGGAAAAGCTCGCGCGCAAAAAAGCCGCAGCAGAAGGCACTCCTGTAGAGAACGATCAAGACGTTGATGCAGAACACGACGTCGCGCAAGAAGACGCAGACGCCACACAAACCCCAGCCCCCCACGCGTAACCCCACACCTCAGAATGCACAACGCCAGCCCGAAGGCTGGCGTTGGTGTAGGCATCACTGTGTAGTCGCTGCCGCAGGCTGCGATAAGGGCCGCAGGACCTTCGCCCTGAAAAAAGCGCGACCCCTTCGGGCTCGATCGCAGCCTGCGGCAGCGACTACGCAGGCATTTAGCGCGGGACTACGGGCTTGCGCACAGGCTTCTTGCCTTTACCGCCCTTGGCGGCTTCCTGACGCTCTTTGGCCGCTTGTTTATTACGGGCAAACGCCGCAGCCTTGGCCTCTTCACGCTTGTCCCACGGGTTGCCACCATCGCTGGCACGCGGCGGCAAACCGGTGTGTTGCGTCAAGATCTTGGTGGTCTTGCCACCGGCAACCTTGTGACTGCCAGCCGGCGTCGAGTTTTTACGGCGCGCGCTCTGGTAGCTGTCGGTCGCTGGCTGATGCAGCGGGATCAGTTGATCCTTGCCCGAACCGATCAAGTCAGCACGGCCCATGCGGGTCAGCGCCTCACGCAGCATCGGCCAGCCTTTAGGGTCGTGATAACGCAAGAACGCCTTGTGCAGACGACGCTGCTCTTCGCTCTTGACGATGGTCACGCCGTCACTCTTGTAAGTGACCTTGCGCAGCGGGTTCTTGCCCGAGTGGTACATCGCCGTGGCCGTGGCCATGGGCGACGGGTAGAACGCCTGCACTTGGTCCGCCCGGAAACCGTTGCCCTTGAGCCACAGCGCCAGGTTCATCATGTCTTCGTCAGTGGTGCCAGGGTGCGCCGCAATGAAGTACGGGATCAGGTACTGCTCTTTGCCTGCTTCCTTGGTGTACTTCTCGAACATGCGCTTGAAGCGGTCATAGGTGCCAATGCCCGGCTTCATCATCTGGTTGAGCGGACCTTCCTCGGTGTGTTCCGGGGCGATCTTCAGGTAACCGCCCACGTGGTGGGTCACCAGCTCTTTAACGTACTCCGGCGACTCGACCGCGAGGTCATAACGCAGGCCGGAAGCGATCAGGATCTTCTTCACGCCCGGCAGGGCACGGGCGCTGCGGTACAGCTGGATCAGCGACGAGTGGTCGGTGTTCAGGTTCGGGCAGATGCCCGGGAACACGCACGACGGCTTGCGGCACGCGGATTCGATTTCCGGGCTCTTGCAGGCGATGCGGTACATGTTCGCGGTCGGGCCGCCGAGGTCGGAAATGACGCCGGTGAAACCCGGCACCTTGTCGCGGATCTCTTCGATTTCGCGAATGATCGACTCTTCGGAACGGTTCTGGATGATCCGGCCTTCGTGCTCGGTAATCGAGCAGAAGGTGCAGCCACCAAAGCAGCCACGCATGATGTTCACCGAGAAACGGATCATGTCGTAGGCCGGGATTTTTTCCTTGCCGTAGGCCGGGTGCGGAATACGCGCGTAAGGCATGCCAAACACGTAGTCCATCTCTTCGGTGGTCATCGGAATCGGAGGCGGGTTGAACCAGACGTCCACTTCGCCATGCTTCTGCACCAGCGCACGGGCGTTGCCCGGGTTGGTTTCGAGGTGAAGCACGCGGTTGGCGTGAGCGTACAGCACCGCGTCAGCACGTACCTTTTCAACGGACGGCAAGCGAATCACCGTCTTGTCGCGGGTCATGCGCGGGCTGGCCAGGATCTGCACCACCTTGGCTTCGTTCGGGTCTTCAACCGGGCCTTTTTCTTGCTCGATGGCGCAGGCCTGAGTGTCCTGGGTGTTCACGTACGGGTTGATGATCTTGTCGATCTTGCCCGGACGGTCGATACGCGTGGAGTCCACTTCGTACCAGTCTTTAGGCGTGTCACGGCGAATGAACGCGGTACCGCGCACATCGGTGATGTCTTCGATCTTGTGGCCATAGGACAGGCGCTGGGCGACTTCGACAATGGCCCGCTCGGCGTTGCCGTACAGCAGGATGTCGGCGCAGGCGTCGATCAGGATCGAGTTGCGTACGCGGTCTTGCCAGTAGTCGTAATGGGCAATGCGGCGCAGGGAGGCCTCGATGCCACCAAGCACAATCGGTACATTTTTGTAGGCTTCTTTACAGCGCTGGCTGTACACCAGGCTCGCGCGGTCCGGACGTTTGCCAGCCATGCCACCGGGGGTGTAGGCGTCATCGGAACGGACTTTTTTGTCGGCGGTGTAGCGGTTGATCATCGAGTCCATGTTGCCGGCCGCGACGCCGAAAAACAGGTTCGGCTCGCCCAGCTTCATGAAGTCGTCTTTGGACTGCCAGTTCGGCTGGGCAATGATGCCCACACGGAAACCCTGGGACTCCAGCAAGCGGCCGATGATGGCCATGCCAAACGACGGGTGATCGACATACGCATCACCGGTCACGATGATGATGTCGCATGAATCCCAGCCAAGCTGATCCATCTCCTCCCTGCTCATGGGCAGGAATGGCGCTGGCCCGAAACATTCGGCCCAGTACTTCGGATAGTCAAAAATTGGCTTCGCTGCTTGCATGTCGATGACCGGTGTTGAGTGCAAAAAAAGGGCGCGACATTTACTGAGAAATTCGCGGGCGCGGAATATAGCACAAAAAATGACCAATTCCGACGGCGGCGGTCGGAATTGGCAAGTGTAAGGCCAGCTGTAGCAGGAGCCAATGGTGGGCGTTGCTGACAGCGGGCTACTGGTTACTCGTCGTCGAAGTTGTAACTGCCCGGCGCGAGGTTTTCGAAGCGTGTGTATTTGCCGATAAACGCCAAACGCGCCGTGCCGATAGGGCCGTTACGCTGCTTGCCGATGATGATTTCAGCAACGCCCTTGTGCTCGGTTTCGGGGTGGTACACCTCGTCTCGGTACACGAACATGATGACGTCGGCGTCCTGCTCGATGGCTCCGGATTCACGCAAGTCGGAGTTGATCGGGCGCTTGTTGGGCCGTTGTTCCAGGGAACGGTTGAGCTGCGACAGGGCAATGACCGGGCAGTTGAATTCCTTGGCCAGCGCTTTCAGGGACCGCGAAATTTCAGAAATCTCGTTGGTCCGGTTATCGCCACCCGAACCCGGGATCTGCATCAACTGCAGGTAGTCGATCATGATCATGCCAATCTCGCCGTGCTCACGCACCAGGCGCCGGGTACGGGCACGCATCTCGGACGGGCTGATACCGGCCGTGTCGTCGATGAACAGTTTGCGATCGTTGAGCAGGTTGACCGCCGAGGTCAGGCGTGGCCAGTCGTCATCTTCGAGGCGACCCGCACGCACCTTGCTCTGATCGATACGCCCAAGCGACGAGAGCATACGCATGATCAGCGATTCACCTGGCATCTCAAGCGAGTAAACCAGTACCGCCTTGTCGCTGCGCAACACGGCGTTCTCAACCAGGTTCATGGCGAAGGTGGTTTTACCCATCGAGGGACGGCCCGCGACGATGATCAAGTCGGCTGGCTGCAAGCCGCTGGTCATGTTGTCGAGGTCGGTGTAGCCGGTGGACAAGCCGGTAATGGCTTCGTCGGTATTAAACAGGGTGTCGATACGGTCGATGGCTTTGGTCAACAGGTCGTTGACGCTCACCGGGCCGCCGGTTTTCGGCCGGGCCTCGGCAATCGCAAAGATCTGCCGTTCAGCTTCGTCGAGGATCTCTTCTGCGGTGCGGCCTTCCGGGTTGAAGGCGCTGTCGGCAATTTCAGTGCTGATGCCGATCAGTTGGCGCAACGTCGCACGCTGACGAACGATCTGGGCGTAGGCCTTGATGTTCGCCACCGACGGGGTGTTCTTCGCCAGTTCGCCCAGGTAACCCAGACCACCGACTTGCGAGGTCTGACCTTCCTTGTCCAATTGCTCGGCAAGGGTCACGACGTCAATGGGTGAGTTCTGGTCGGCCAGTTTGGCGATGGCACGGAAAATCAGGCGATGGTCATGCCGATAAAAATCGCCGTCCGAGACCTGATCCAACACGCGTTCCCAGGCGTTGTTGTCCAGCATCAGACCACCGAGCACAGCCTGTTCGGCCTCGATGGAGTGCGGCGGCACCTTCAGGGCTGCGGTTTGCAGGTCGTATTGCTCAGGAGCGGAAATATCGTTCATGGCCACGTGTCAGTTTGGGGTGAAAATCAGGATCAGCAGAAAGACAAAGGGCACGACCTGTAAACAGGATCGTGCCCGATGTTAACCGTCCAGCACACACGGTGCCAGTCAGTTAAGACTGCTTAAGCAGCTACCACAACAACGCGTACGGTTGCTTCAACTTCGGCGTGCAGGTGCACAGCCACGTCGAATTCGCCAACGTTGCGGATAGTGCCGTTCGGCAGACGAACTTCGCTTTTTGCAACTTCAACGCCAGAGGCGGTCAGTGCATCAGCGATGTCGTGAGTACCGATCGAACCGAACAGCTTGCCTTCGTCACCGGCGGTGGCAGTGATAGTCACTTCCAGCTCGCCCAGTTGAGCAGCACGAGTTTCGGCCGAAGCTTTCTTGTCAGCTGCTGCTTTTTCCAGCTCAGCGCGACGCTCTTCAAACGCAGCCAGGTTGGCAGCGGTTGCAGCGGTAGCTTTGCCGTACGGCAGCAGGTAGTTACGACCGTAGCCGGCCTTAACATTTACTTTGTCGCCCAGGTTGCCCAGGTTTGCGACTTTTTCCAGAAGGATCAGTTGCATGTGAAAATCCTCTTAACTTTTAACCTTCACCGTCCGCAGAGCCTTTATCAGCGTCTTTCGGCGCCAGACGTCCGCGAAAATCAATCAGGCTGTCGACAATGGCCAAGACCACGAGCAACGGATAGATCAGCTGCATGAACAGCAGCAGCGTGACGTACAACCCCACCAGCCAAAACTTGGCCAGTCGCTTTTTCGCTACCAGCCCGTGTATCAGGGCCAGGCCGGCGAAGAACAACGCTACGCTGCACAACGGCGTTAGCATGGCCATTTGCGGACCGAAGTTCGGCCCTACAAGCATGCACGCCAGCAACAATAGCGCTGGTCCCAGCGGTAGGCGGATGCTGCGAAATTCGCTGGCAAAACCGCCCGGGTTGTACAACAGCGCTTGCCAGTAACGCCCAAGAATCAGGCTCAGCACGCTGACGACCTGCATCAAAGCTGCAATCAAACCGGTGAGGACGGGTGCAATCAGTGCTCCGAGGCGCGCTCGCTCTACGTCAGATAACTTGTCGTAGAGACCACTGAGGATCTGCGGCAGAAGTTTTTCCAACTCCTGCGCCATCGCACCAATGGGTTCGCGGAAAACCGTGCCCAGAACCACGCCATACACCACACCCAACGCTACGCTGACCAGCAGCACGCGGTACCAGGGCTGACCGGCGCGCAAGAGCATCGCCAATCCCAGGGTTCCCAACAGCACCATCAAGGTGCGGGGTTCGCCCATAAACCACCAGGCCAAGGCCGGCAGTAAAGCCCATGAGAGGATGCTCAAGGCATCTCTCGGACCGCGCCGCAGGAGCACAAGGCAACCTGCAGCAGCACTCAACCAGAACAAAAACGGCAATGCCGCACATCCGGCCACGATTAACGTGGCCTGCACACGGCCTCGCATGATGAACTCAGCTAGGGCACGCATGCATTCAATCCTTTACTACCTGTCGACTGCCCGGTCTCAGCGGCCGTGGCTGTCGGTGTAGGCCAGCAGGGCCAGGAAGCGGGCGCGCTTGATAGCGGTGGCCAGCTGACGCTGATAACGAGCTTTAGTACCGGTGATGCGGCTTGGAACAATTTTGCCGGTCTCGGATACGTAAGCTTTCAGAGTGTTGAGATCTTTGTAATCGATCTCTTTCACTTCTTCTGCGGTGAAGCGGCAGAATTTACGACGACGGAAGAAACGTGCCATGTAATTGGCTCCTCAAAAGGTCCGTGGATTACTCGTCAGCGTTATCGCTGGCGTCGCTGTTATCGCTGTCATCGCCATCGGCGCTGTCAGAATGCTCAGGACGGTCACGACGCTCACGGCGCTCACTGCGGTTCTCTTCAGCCTTGAGCATCTCGGACTGGCCAGTTACGGCTTCGTCGCGACGGATGACCAGGTTACGGATCACAGCATCGTTGTAACGGAAGTTGTCTTCCAGCTCAGCCAGGGCTTTGCCAGTGCACTCAACGTTCAGCATCACGTAGTGAGCCTTGTGAACATTGTTGATTGCGTAGGCCAGTTGACGACGGCCCCAATCTTCCAGACGGTGGATTTTGCCGCCGTCTTCTTCGATCAGCTTGGTGTAACGCTCTACCATGCCGCCGACTTGTTCGCTTTGATCCGGGTGGACCAAAAAGATGATTTCGTAATGACGCATGAATGCTCCTTACGGGTTGTAGCCTGCCGCTAACTTAAAGCGGTCAGACAAGGAGTGAATGACACTTGTGTGTCTTGCCTAGAGAGGCACATATGCGCCCGCCATGATGGCAAGGGGCGCAATTGTAGAGAAGGGACAAGAGCGACGCAAGGTGATTGGTGATTATTTGAACAATTCAAACGCCCCCCATAACCGTAGGAGCGAGCTTGCCTCGCGATCTTTTGATCTTTACAAGATCGCGAGGCAAGCTCGCTCCTACCGTTGAGGGCGGGTGTGGCTTATTTCTTTTTGGCAGGGGCCTTGGCTTTGACGCTGCGCTGACGCAGGGCTTCGAACAGGCAAACGCCGGTCGCTACCGAGACGTTCAGGCTGCTGACGCTGCCCGCCATCGGCAGGCGCACCAGGTAGTCACAATGCTCGCGGGTCAGGCGGCGCATGCCTTTGCCTTCAGCACCCATGATCATGATGGTCGGGCCGGTCAGGTCTTGCTCGTACAGTTCCTGCTCGGCTTCGCCCGCCGTACCGACGATCCACAAGCCACGCTGTTGCAGCTTTTTAAGCGTCGCGGCCAGGTTGGTCACAGCCACCAAAGGAATCACTTCCGCCGCACCGCAGGCTACTTTTCGTACCGTTGGGGTCAGCGTTGCCGACTTGTCTTTAGGCACGATAACCGCCAGTGCACCGGCCGCATCGGCGGTACGCAGGCAAGCACCCAGGTTGTGCGGGTCTGTCACGCCATCCAGCACCAGAATCAGCGGAGCACCTTCGGTGCGATCCAACAATTCGTTGAGCATGGCCTCGCCCCACACCTGGCTCGGGCTCACATCCGCCACAACGCCCTGGTGCACGCCTTCAACCCAGGCGTCCATTTCACGGCGCTCGGCCTGACCGACGTCGATCCGGTTTTCAGCAGCCAGCGCGACCAGGGTCTGGACGCGAGGATCGTTGCGGCTTTCAGCCAACCAGATGTGCTTGACGCGTTTTGGGTGGTGACGAAGCAACGCTTCTACGGCGTGAATGCCGTAGATTTTTTCCAACTGACTCATGACTTGGCCTTAGGTTTGCGCGACCCGCCGCTTTTGCTGGCAGGCGCAGCGCCCGATTTTGGCGGGCCTTTACGATGTTTGCTGGGTTTGGAAGGCTTGCCCGCGTCTTTAGCGGGTGCTGCCCTCCCCGACTTTCCCGACTCCGATGCTCGACCGCCGCTTTTCGCATCGGCCAACAGCGCCTTTTTCACTTCGCGGCTTTTACGCACTTCGGCGTTATTGGCCGCCGCGTCGCTGGAGCGATAAGCGCCGTCAGACGCTTTCACGGTTTTGGCTGGCGCGCTGCGGCGAGCGGGTTTAGCCGCTTCAACCGGTGGCGGCTCAGTCGGCTTGGTCCCGGACTTACCCGCGTTTTTGCGCACAGGCTTTTCGTCGGTGCGGTTTTTACGACCAATCGGCGCGCTGAGGGTTTTCTCAGCCATTTCGAAGTCGATTTTGCGCTCGTCCAGATCAACCCGCATGACGCGCACTTCAACCGTGTCACCCAAGCGGAAGCTGCGACCGGTGCGCTCGCCCGCCAGGCGGTGATGCACAGGATCAAAGTGGTAGTAGTCGCCCGGCAAGGCGGTCACGTGGACCAGACCTTCAACATAAATGTCGGTCAGTTCAACGAACAGGCCAAAACCGGTAACTGCCGTCACCACACCCGGGAACGTCTCGCCTACGCGGTCCTTCATGAACTCGCACTTGAGCCAGTTGATCACGTCACGCGTGGCTTCATCGGCACGGCGCTCGCTCATCGAGCATTGCTCGCCGAGCTGCTCCAGAATCGCTTCGTCGTACGGGTAAATGCGCGCTTTCGGGATGGTCATCGCGCCAGCACGCAGAACGTGCGGGGTATCCTGCTTGGAGTGGATAACGCTGCGAATCGCCCGATGCGTGAGCAAGTCCGGGTAACGACGGATCGGCGAAGTGAAGTGGGTATAGGCCTCGTAGTTCAGGCCGAAGTGGCCCTGGTTATCAGCGCTGTACACCGCCTGGCTCAACGAGCGCAGCATCACGGTCTGGATCAGGTGGTAATCGGGGCGATCCTTGATGTGCTCAAGCAAGGCCTGATAGTCCTTCGGCGAAGGGCCATCCTTACCTTTGTGCAGGCTCAGACCCAACTCACCGAGGAACGCGCGGAGTTTTTCCAGACGCTCAGGCGGCGGGCCGTCGTGCACACGGTACAGGGCCGGGATTTCGTGCTTCTTGAGGAACTCAGCGGTGGCCACGTTGGCCGCCAGCATGCACTCTTCGATCAGCTTGTGCGCGTCATTACGCGTGGTTGGGCGAATTTCAGCGATTTTGCGCTCGGAACCGAAGATGATCCGGGTTTCCTGGGTTTCAAAATCAATCGCGCCACGGGTATGACGAGCGCCCAGCAGCACTTTGTACAGTGCGTACAGTTGCTTGAGGTGCGGCACCACATCAGCGTATTCGCTGCGCAGTTGCTTGGCGTCGTTGGTTTTCGGGTGCTCAAGGATGGTGCTGACCTTGTTGTAGGTCAGACGCGCCTGTGAGTGAATCACCGCCTCGTAGAACTGATAGTCGGTCATTTCGCCGGTTTTGGAGATGGTCATCTCGCACACCATGGCCAAACGGTCGACTTTAGGGTTCAGGGAGCACAGGCCGTTGGACAACTCCTCGGGCAGCATGGGAATCACGCGCTCCGGGAAGTACACCGAGTTGCCACGCACTTGGGCTTCAGCGTCCAGCGCCGAACCAATTTTCACGTAGCTGGATACGTCGGCAATGGCCACGTAGAGCTTCCAGCCGCCACCGAACAAGCGCAGCTTGCCGGACTTGGCTTCGCAATACACGGCGTCATCGAAGTCGCGGGCATCTTCGCCGTCAATGGTGACGAACGGCAGATGACGCAGGTCGATGCGCTTCTCTTTGTCTTTCTCTTCAACTTCTGGCTTGAGCTTGGCGGCTTCTTTAAGCACAGCCTCTGGCCAGACGTGAGGAATGTCGTAGGTGCGCAACGCGATGTCGATTTCCATGCCGGGCGCCATGTAGTTGCCCACCACTTCAAGCACATCACCCTGCGGCTGGAAGCGCGGGGTCGGCCAATGAGTGATCTTCACTTCAACGAACTGCCCGATCTTCGCGCCCGCATTGCGGCCCGGAGTCACCAGCACTTCCTGCTGGATTTTCGGGTTATCGGCCACTACAAAGCCGATGCCGCCTTCTTCGAAGTAACGACCCACGATGGTTTCGTGAGCACGCGAGACCACTTCAACGATCACGCCTTCACGACGGCCACGGCGATCCAGACCCGAAACACGGGCCAGCGCACGGTCGCCATCGAACACCAGACGCATCTGCGCCGGGCTCAGGAACAGGTCGTCGCTGCCATCATCCGGCACCAAAAAGCCGAAGCCATCACGGTGACCGCTGATGCGGCCCAGGATCAGGTCGAGCTTGTCTACCGGCGCGTACGTGCCACGGCGGGTGTAAATCAGTTGAGCATCGCGCTCCATCGCACGCAGGCGACGACGCAGGGCTTCAATTTGGTCTTCGGTCGTGAGTCCAAACTCTGCGACCAACTGCTCACGAGCAGCAGGCGAACCGCGTTCAGCCAGATGCTGAAGGATCAGTTCGCGACTTGGGATAGGGTTTTCGTATTTTTCCGCTTCACGTGCGGCCTCGGGATCGAGGGTCTGCCAATCGGCCATTAGATAGTTTTCACCTTGTCTATATGCGGTTAGTTTGGCATACGCGTATTGAAACGGGAAATTTCGGACTCTAGCAGTGCCTTATTAGCCGGTTCTGACGCGCCTGGCGGGCTCAAACACACCGCCCGCGAAATATTTCGAATATTTTTAATCACAACGCTTTACAGGTCAAAGGGGCATCCGTATAGTGCGCGCCATCGACAACGGCGACGTTGCAGATACTGCCCAGATGGTGAAATTGGTAGACACGCCAGCTTCAGGTGCTGGTGGCCGCAAGGCCGTGGAAGTTCGAGTCTTCTTCTGGGCACCAATTTAGAGAGTGAGATTAGTACAATCTTGCATCTCACACAAAACCCGCGAAAGCGGGTTTTTTGCATTTGGGGGTTTCACAAAGATTTTTGATTTATAAACCAAAACAGGGGTTTACAGATCAAATAGCTCTCCGTATAGTGCGCCACATCAACAGCGGCAACGTTGCTGATACTGCCCAGATGGTGAAATTGGTAGACACGCCAGCTTCAGGTGCTGGTGGCCGCAAGGCCGTGGAAGTTCGAGT
>NZ_WIVR01000077.1:0-20045 GCF_009600525.1 Pseudomonas sp. FSL R10-1350 | reverse complement strand
CCGATTATGGCTTCCTAGAATAGGCCTTATACATAGATGCAGCCGGGTGTCAGTGGGCAAAAGCGGGTTGACAGTGGGGGGCGAGTCCATACATAGGAGCGAGCTTGCCTCGCGATCTTTTAAAGATCAAAAGATCGCGAGGCGCACTTAGCGGTAAAACAACGGGTAGGCAATCTGCCCGACGGCTTCGTTGAGCAACAGCCCGGACTGCCAAAACGACTTGTACTCCGGCATCCAGCCGCCCAGCGGCCTGGCGTTGTCGACGCTTAAAAAGCCGACCGGTGCAGGCACAACCTCAAACCCCGCCTTTTCAAAACTCCACACCGAACGCGGCATGTGCCACGCTTGGGTAACCACCACCACGCGCTTGATGCCCTGCGGCAACAGAATTTCGGCACTCATTTGCGCGTTTTCCCACGTGGTGCGGCTGCGTTCTTCTTTCCAGCGAACCTCAACCCCCGAATTTTCGCGCAACGAGTCGGCCATTATCTGCGCCTCGCTCGGCGGGGTGCCGTAGTGCAAGCCGCCCGTGACCAGCACCGGCAACCCCGAAGCTTTGGCCAGTTGCGCCGCATAACGCTGGCGTTCCAGGCCGATCCCGGTGGGCTGATCGCTGCCCCACGCCGGATCGCCGCGCTCACGCCCGGAGCCCAGCAGCACAATGGCATCGGCGCGCTCAGACAAGCTCGACCACTCGCTTGGGGCTAGCGCAGGCTCGCGCTCAATGGCGCGGGCGCTCCATTCCACCATCACCGGCAAGCTCATCAACCATAAGCCGCCAAGGCCCACGGCAAACAGCGCACCGGCCAGACGCGGACGCGAATGGCGCAGCCACCAGGCCGCCAGCAGGAACAAAAGAAGGATGCCCGGAGGCAATAGAAGTTGTTTAACAAAGTAGCGAAAAGGCATCGAGCATCTCCATAGATGCCCGAAGCCTAAGGGGGTTGAAGGGAGGCATCAACAGGGCTGGCCAAAACTCAATCACAACCCGTGTTACCTCAACCCTGAGGAAATGCCGCTCTTCACGTGGGCCCGACCTGGATCGTCGCGCCGGCCTACTTACCCTTAACCCTGTCTTTGAGCCAGATGACCTTGGCTGTCTGAGGGGCTTTTTGCTCAGTACTGCTGCCTTGCAGGCGTTCATCAGCCTCACGCCCGATCCGGTTTAAATAAACGTTGATCAACTCCAACTCGGCACGACTCAAACCACGCAATTCCAATTCGGCAGGACGTTCGTTTCTCAGTCGCACTGCCGTCTTTGCTGAATCAAGAGCCACACTCAAACGATCAATCAGCCGCTCGAACACCTCCGAATTTATAGCCTTGTATTGCGACTCAACCATCCGTCCACCTCATTAAGGAAGTTTCTTCCCCCCACCAACAGCGTAGCTGCGCTGCTAAAACCAGCGCGCCGCTGCGACCAACGGAGCGATGAGGCAATCAGGGTTTCCCTCGATAGAGTGGGGTCATGTATGCTACGGGACTTCCTGTAACCCCTGCTCCAACCTGACCGGGCAACAAAAATGTCCGCGTGAGTTGAAGAGGATTAGGCCACCCTTCATTAGTACAAGTAGCCATGCACGAACAATATCAACCCCGTGAAATAGAAGCCGCCGCCCAATCATTCTGGGACAACCAAAAGTCCTTCGAAGTCAGCGAAGATCTAGGCAAAGAAACCTACTACTGCCTATCGATGTTCCCGTACCCAAGCGGCAAGCTACACATGGGGCACGTGCGCAACTACACCATCGGTGACGTGATCTCGCGCTACCAGCGCATGCTCGGCAAAAACGTTCTGCAACCCATGGGCTGGGACGCTTTCGGCATGCCGGCTGAAAACGCGGCGATGAAAAACAAAGTCGCCCCGGCCAAGTGGACCTACGACAACATCGCTTACATGAAAACCCAGCTGTGCAGCCTGGGTCTGGCGGTGGACTGGTCCCGCGAGATCACCACCTGCAAGCCTGATTACTACCGCTGGGAACAGTGGCTGTTCACCCGCCTGTTCGAAAAAGGCGTTATCTACCGTAAAAACGGCACCGTGAACTGGGACCCGGTCGACCAGACCGTTCTGGCCAACGAACAAGTGATCGACGGCCGCGGCTGGCGTTCGGGCGCGCTGATCGAAAAACGCGAAATCCCGATGTACTACTTCAAGATCACCGCTTACGCGGATGAGCTGCTTGAAAGCCTCGACGACATGCCCGGCTGGCCGGAGCAAGTCAAAACCATGCAACGCAATTGGATTGGCAAATCCCGTGGCATGGAAGTGCAGTTCCCCTACGACCAGGCTTCCATCGGCGAAGCGGGCGCACTCAAAGTCTTCACCACCCGTCCAGACACCCTGATGGGCGCCACTTACGTGGCCGTGGCGGCAGAACACCCGCTGGCCACCCTGGCAGCGCAAAACAACCCTGAACTGCAAGCGTTTATCGCTGAATGCAAAGGCGGCAGCGTTGCCGAAGCCGACGTGGCGACCCAAGAGAAAAAGGGCCTGCCCACCTCGCTGTTCGTGGAACACCCACTGACCGGTGAAAAGCTCCCGGTTTGGGTCGCCAACTACGTACTGATGCATTACGGCGATGGCGCTGTAATGGCAGTGCCGGCGCACGACGAGCGTGATTTCGAATTCGCCACCAAGTACAACCTGCCGATCAAGGCCGTTGTCCGCACCAGCGCAGGCGATGAGTCGCCAGCACCGTGGCAGGCCGCTTACGGCGAACACGGCCCGCTGATCAACTCCGGCGAATTCGACGGGCTGGACTTCCAGGCTGCATTCGATGCCATCGAAGCCGCCCTGACCGCCAAGCACCTGGGCCAGTCGCGCACCCAGTTCCGTCTGCGTGACTGGGGCATCAGCCGCCAGCGCTATTGGGGCTGCCCGATCCCGATCGTGCACTGCGACACCTGCGGTGACGTGCCGGTCCCGGAAGACCAACTGCCGGTCGTATTGCCAGAAGACGTCGTACCCGATGGCGCCGGTTCGCCATTGGCGCGCATGCCTGAGTTCTACGAGTGCAGCTGCCCTAAATGTGGCGCACCGGCCAAACGCGAAACCGACACGATGGACACCTTCGTCGAATCGTCGTGGTACTACGCGCGCTATGCTTCGCCGCACTTCGACGGTGGCCTGGTAGAACGCAAGGCGGCTGACCACTGGTTGCCGGTCGACCAGTACATCGGCGGTATCGAACACGCGATCTTGCACCTGCTGTACGCGCGCTTCTTCCACAAACTGATGCGCGACGAAGGTCTGGTCAGCTCCAACGAGCCGTTCAAGAACCTGCTGACCCAGGGCATGGTTATCGCTGACACCTATTTCCGTACCCTGGACAACGGTGGCAAGGACTACTTCAACCCGGACGACGTAGAAGTCGAGCGCGACGCCAAGGCCAAGATCATCGGCGCCACGCTGAAGTCTGACGGCCTGCCGGTTGAAATCGGCGGTTCGCAAAAAATGTCCAAGTCGCTGAACAACGGCGTCGACCCTCAGTCCATGATTGAGCAATACGGCGCAGACACCTGCCGTCTGTTCATGATGTTCGCCTCGCCACCTGACGCCAGCCTGGAATGGTCGGATGCCGGTGTTGAGGGTGCGCACCGCTTCCTCAAGCGCGTATGGCGCCTGGCCCACGCTCACGTAGGCCAAGGCCTGCCGGGCGCGCTGGATGTTGCCGGCCTGAACGACGAGCAAAAAATCATTCGCCGTGCCATTCACCAGGCCATCAAGCAAGCCAGCCAGGACGTCGGCCAGCATCACAAATTCAACACCGCCGTTGCCCAGGTAATGACCGTGATGAACGTGCTCGAAAAAGCACCGCAAGCCACCGAACAGGACCGCGCCCTGCTGCAGGAAGGTCTTGAGACGGTTGCCTTGATTCTCGCGCCGATCACGCCGCACATCAGCCACGTGCTGTGGGGCCAGTTGGGTCACGCCACGGCAATCATTGACGCCGCTTGGCCAACCCTGGATGAAAGCGCACTGGTGCAAGACACCCTGCAGCTGGTTATTCAGGTGAACGGCAAACTGCGCGGTCACATCGAAATGCCTGCGGCTGCCAGCCGTGAAGAGGTTGAGGCGGCTGCCCGCACCAACGAAAACGTGCTGCGCTTTACCGAAGGCCTGACGATCCGCAAAGTGATCGTGGTACCGGGTAAATTGGTCAACATCGTCGCCAGCTAATTGGAACAGGCGCCCGGCCTTTGAGCCGGGCGCCCATTAAAACCTTTCGGGTCGCCATGCCGACCTACCTGGTTTCAAGGGGAGCTACACATGATCAAACGCAACTTGCTGGTGATGGGTCTCGCTGTTCTGTTGAGTGCCTGCGGCTTCCAGCTGCGCGGTACCGGCACCAACCAACTGACCATTACCGAGCTGGGCCTCAGCGCCCGTGATGCTTACGGCCAAACCGTTCGCGACCTGCGCCTGGCGCTGGAAGGCAGCGGCGTTAAAATCACCGACGCAGCACCGTACAAGCTCGTATTGAACAATGAGCAAGAAAACCAGCGCGCTGCCAGCTACACCGGCACCGGCTCGACCGCTGAGTACGAACTGACCAAGGTCTTGAACTACCAGATCAAAGGTGACAACAACCTGGTGTTGCTCGAGAACAAAGTTGAAGCTCGCAAGTTCTTCATGCAAGACAGTGGCAACATCGCGGGTAGCACTCAGGAAGCCTCGATGGTCCGCAAGGAACTCGACCGCGACCTGGTTCAGCAAGTCCTGCTGCGCCTTGAGCAACTGACTCCGGCACGTCTGGCCGAGCTGCAAACACTGGCCGACGAAAAGGCCCGTGCAGAAGCGGCAGCCCTGGAAGCCCAGCAAAAAGCTGAAGCCGAAACCCCTCAGCAGTCGCCACTCGAACTGCCATAAGTAAGGGATACGGGGCGCTCAAGCGCCCCGTCATCTATCTAGCCCCTATGAAACTCGCCCCCGCTCAACTCACCAAACACCTGCAAGGCAGCCTGTCGCCGGTCTACATCATCAGCGGCGATGACCCGCTGTTGTGCCAGGAAGCTGCCGACGCCATCCGCACGGCTGCCCGCCAGCAGGGCTTTGATGAGCGCCAAGTGTTTAGCGCCGACGCCAGCTTTGACTGGGGCACGCTGCTGCAAGCGGGTGCCAGCATGTCGCTGTTTGCCGAACGGCGCCTGCTGGAATTGCGCCTGCCTTCCGGAAAACCCGGCGACAAAGGCGCTGCGGCCCTGATCGAATATTGCTCGCGCCCGGCCGAAGACACCTTGCTACTGATCAGCCTGCCCAAGCTCGATGGCAGTGCGCAAAAGACCAAATGGGGCAAAGCCCTGATTGAAGGCCCGCAGACCCAGTTCTTGCAGATCTGGCCGGTGGACGCCAACCAGTTGCCGCAATGGATTCGTCAGCGCCTGTCACAAGCCGGGCTGGCCGCCAGCCAGGACGCTGTCGAACTCATCGCCGCTCGGGTTGAAGGCAACCTGCTGGCGGCAGCCCAAGAAGTCGAAAAGCTCAAGCTGATGGCCGAAGATGGCCAGATCACCGTCGAAACCGTGCAGGCTGCGGTGGCTGACAGCGCGCGCTTTGATGTGTTCGGCTTGGTCGATGCAGTGCTCAATGGCGAAGCGGCGCATGCCCTGCGCATGCTCGAAGGCCTGCGCGGCGAAGGCGTCGAGCCACCGGTCATTTTGTGGGCGCTGGCCCGTGAGTTACGGGTGCTGGCCAACATTGCCCTGCAATACAGCCAGGGCATCCCGCTGGACAAAGCCTTCAGCCAGGCCCGCCCACCGGTCTGGGACAAGCGCAAACCGCTCATGAGCAAAGCGTTGCAACGTTATTCGGCGCAACGTTGGGCCCAGTTGTTGATGGATGCGCAACGCATTGATGCTCAGATCAAAGGCCAGGCCGCCGGGTCAGCCTGGAGCAGCCTGAGCCGATTAACGCTGCTAATGTGTGGGCAACGTCTGAATTTGCCAGCGGAGTAATCCACAACGCGGGGGCGCACTGGACAACTCAAAAAAACTGGCCGATGATCTGCGCTCGTTCATATTGAGCCTTTTCTAACCCAGCGAGAATAAAGCCATGAGCAAGCGCCCCAACAAGGCCAAGTCCATTGTTGCCCAACCCCTGTTCCGCAGCCGCCAGGAACGCCCCGCCAAAGGCAAAGGCAGCTACCGCCGCGAAGCCTTCCAGTCGAGAGACCGGGAGGCTTTTTACTTTCTGGCTGCCTGACAGCGGGGATGATAAGGTCTGCATCTGATTTGCATTTCGTGGACCTGCGCATGTCTTTAAGTTCTTCACACCGTTGGCCGATGCGCCAACTGATTGCTTTTTCCAGCGTCATCTTGTTAGTCGCCTGCGCAGAAAAACCCACCGCAGCCGATGCCCAGCCTTTGCCTGTCCCGCCTGCCGCGCCGGTGGTTATCACCAATGCCGCCAGCACTGACATGCCCGACATTCAGCCCGCTCAGAGCTTTGACCAATGGCTGGCCAATTTCCGCGTGCAAGCGCTGAGTGCCGGGATCTCGCCGACTATTTTCGATAACGCGTTCAACGGCGTCACGCCCGACATGAGCGTGATCAAGGCCGACCGCAGCCAACCTGAATTCAGCCGCCCGGTCTGGGAGTACCTCGACGGTGCCCTGTCACCTTTGCGCGTTCGTAACGGCCAGCGCCTGCTGGAGCAAAACGCCGAACTGCTGGGCCGCATCGAGCAACGCTACGGTGTTGACCGCCGGGCGCTGGTGTCGGTATGGGGCATGGAAAGCAACTTTGGCACCTTCCAGGGCAACAAGTCGGTGATTCGCTCACTGGCCACCCTCGCCTACGAAGGCCGTCGCCCGGAGTTCGCCCAAAGCCAACTGATTGCCGCGCTCAAGATCATTCAGGAAGGCGATGTCACGCCGGACAAGATGCTCGGCTCCTGGGCGGGCGCCATGGGCCAGACCCAGTTCATCCCGACCACCTATGAAACCCACGCTGTGGATTTCGACGGCGATGGTCGTCGCGACATCTGGAACAGCTCAGCCGACGCCCTGGCCTCGACCGCCCACTACCTGCAAAGCTCAGGCTGGAAGCAAGGCCAGCCGTGGGGCTTTGAGGTTCAGTTGCCTGACGGGTTCGATTACGCGCTGGCCGACGGTGCGGTGCGCAAAAGCGTGAGTGAATGGCGCAAGCTCGGCGTAACACTGCCGGCTGGCACCCAGGCACCTGCCGGGGCCGAAGAACTCAGCGCCACATTGTTGTTGCCGGCTGGCTACCGTGGCCCGGCGTTTTTGGTGCTGGATAACTTCCGCGCCATTTTGCGTTACAACAATTCGTCATCGTATGCCTTGGCGGTGGGCTTGCTGTCGCAACGCTTCAATGGCGGCGGGGTGATAGTGGGCGACTGGCCAAAAGACGACCTGCCCCTGAGCCGCACCGAGCGCATGGAGTTGCAGACCCTGCTGAGCCAGCGCAACTTCGATGCGGGCAACCCTGACGGCATTATTGGCGCCAATACCCGTAAAGCGATTCGCAGTGCGCAACAAGCTTTTGGCTGGCCCGCCGATGGCTACCCGACGCATAAACTGCTCGAGCGTTTGCGCAGCCAATAACCCATTACCTGTGGAGCTGCCGCCCCGTCTTCGACGCCGCGCTGTCGCGCAGCAAACAGGACAGCGAGTATCTTCAACATCCCCCAATCGGTTCCCTCTCCTTCGGGAGAGGGCTAGGGTGAGGGGGCTCTTAGATCAAGATCAAAAGATCGCGAGGCAAGCTCGCTCCTACAGGGCCTTTAGAATCAATAAGTTATTTTGTGTTTGATAGGAGCTGCCGGAGGCTGCGATCTGTTGATCTTTAACGTCAAAAGATCGCAGCATGCGGGGTTAACAACAAAAAACCTGTAGGAGCGAGCTTGCCTCGCGATCTTTTGATCTTTTAAAAAGTCGCGAGGGACAAAGTCAGGTTTGAGCCGTTACCACGGCCTGTTCAAGCACTAGCTGCTGCTTATCGGCATCCAGACGCACGTGCGCGCCCATCGGCAAGGTGATGTTCGGGTCGCAATGGCCGCTGCGCCAGCCCGCCAGCACGGGGATATTCAGCGGCCCCAGTTCTTGCTTGAGCAACAGCTCCAACCGCGAAACATCGACCCCGGCAAAATCCCCCACCAACACTCCGCGCACCCGCCCAAGCTTGCTCGCGTGGCGCAGATGGGTGAGCAGACGGTCGACCCGATATAACGGTTCGTTGACGTCTTCGATAAACAAGATGATGCCCTGATCGTCCAGCTCAAACGCCGTGCCGATGGTGGCGCAGATCATCGACAGGTTGCCGCCCAGCAAGCGGCCGCTGGCACTGCCCGGCGCAAGGGTGGTCAGCGGGTACGCCGCAGGGTGCTCCAGCAACGCCGGTTGTTGCCCGCTGAGCATGCGCAGCAAGGAAGATTCTGTTGGCGGCTGTTTGTTGCCGAGCAGGTCCGCATTCAGCATGGCCCCGTGAAAGGTCACAAAGCCCGCGTAACGAGTGATCGCCAAATGCAGCGCGGTGATGTCGCTATAGCCCACAAACGGCTTGGGATGGCGTCTGAGCAGCTCAAAATCGATGTGTTCGAGAAAGCGCGTGCAGCCATAGCCACCGCGCATGCACAGAATGGCATCCACACTATCGTCGGCAAAAGCATCGTGCAGGTCACGCAAGCGCACAGCATCGGAACCGGCCAGGTAGCCGTCTTTCTCCCAGACGCCTGGAAACACCTTGAGCTGATAGCCACGGGTTTCCATCCATCGGGTTGCACTGTGCAGATCGAATTCGGAGGGGCCAGCCGGGGCGATCACACCGATCACCCCGCCAGCAGGCAGCGCGGGCACTGCGCTGTGAGTAGTAAACGACACAGGCGCAGCGAACCGGCTATTCATGGTTTCAGGAACCTACCAACATGTCTTTAACCAGTTTGGCTTGCTCGTCTGCGTGGTACGAAGAACGTACCAGCGGGCCGGAGGCGACGTTTTTGAAGCCCATTTTGTAACCTTCTTCGGCGAACCAGGCGAAGGTATCCGGGTGCACAAAACGCTGCACCGGCAAGTGGCTGCGCGACGGTTGCAGGTATTGGCCCAGGGTCAGCATGTCGATGTCGTGTTCACGCATGCGCTGCATCACTTCAATGACTTCGTCATCGGTCTCACCCAGACCCAGCATCAAGCCGGACTTGGTGGGAATGTGCGGCATCATTTGTTTGAAGCGTTGCAGCAGGGTCAGCGACCACTGGTAGTCAGAACCCGGGCGCGCAGCCTTGTACAGGCGAGGCACGGTTTCGAGGTTGTGGTTGAACACATCCGGCGGCTCGGCGGCGGTGATTTCCAGCGCGATGTCCATGCGGCCACGGTAGTCAGGAACCAGGGTTTCGAGCACGACGTTCGGCGACAGGCGACGGATTTCACGGATGCAGTCGGCAAAGTGCTGAGCACCGCCGTCACGCAGGTCATCACGGTCTACCGAGGTGATCACCACGTATTTCAAGCGCAAGTCGGCAATGGCAACGGCCAGGTTATCCGGCTCGTTGGTGTCCAGTGGTTTTGGACGGCCATGGCCTACGTCGCAGAACGGGCAACGACGGGTGCAGATGTCACCCATGATCATGAACGTTGCAGTACCGCCCGAGAAACACTCACCCAGGTTCGGGCAGGAGGCTTCTTCGCACACACTGTGCAGCTTGTGTTTACGCAGCAACGCCTTGATGCGGTCGACTTCCGGCGACACCGGAATGCGCACGCGAATCCAGTCTGGCTTCTTCGGCAGCTCGGTGGTCGGAATGATTTTTACCGGGATACGCGCAACCTTTTCGGCACCGCGCAATTTAACGCCAGTCTCAACCTTGGAACGGGCCTCTTGCGCACGGGCCACACGTTCGGAGATATCCAGCGTCGGGATCAGGGTTTGAACAGCGTCTTGCGCAGTAGTCATATCAGTCGATTCCGCCCGTTAGGGTCGTCTGCTCAGCATAGTCGAGGTGTTTGACGAGCTGCGTACGCAGCTGGACACCTACCTCGGCAAAATCAATCGGCCCTGCATGGTCACGCAACTGGGTCATTGCCAGCCCCGCATAACCACAGGGGTTAATCCGTCGAAACGGTTCCAGGTCCATGTCCACATTCAGGGCCAGACCGTGGAAAGAGCAACCGTTGCGAATGCGCAGGCCCAGGGATGCGATTTTCGCACCGTCGACATACACGCCGGGCGCATCGGGCTTGGCCGCTGCAGTCACGCCATAGGTGGCCAGCAGCTCGATCAGGCAAAGCTCCATGCGGCTGACCAGCTCACGCACGCCAAAACCGAGACGGCGCACATCCAGCAACAGGTAAGCGACCAACTGGCCGGGCCCGTGATAGGTCACTTGCCCGCCGCGGTCCGATTTAACCACCGGGATATCCCCCGGCAACAACAGATGTTCGGCCTTGCCCGCCTGACCTTGGGTAAACACCGGCGGATGCTGCACCAGCCAGACCTCGTCTTGCGTGTCCGGCGTGAGCTTGCGTTGGTCGGTGAAACGTTGCATCGCCAGCCAGGTGCGCTCGTAATCGAGCACACCCAAATCGCGAATACCCAAGATCTGCGGCATCACAGCACCATGTGCACGAAGCCAGTGGCTCGCAGCTCGCTGTTGATGTTGTACAGCTGGTCTTGATCGGTCGCAACGATGTGCAACTGAATCGTGGTGTATTTGCCGTTGGTGCTCTGACGCTCGTCAACACGCGCATCATTGATCGTCGCGTGTTTCTTGACGATATCAATGATCTTGTCTTTGTTGCCCACACCCGTGTCACTGATCACCTTAACCGGATAGTCAGTTTGAGGAAATTCGATCTTTGGCGCCTTTACTTCGGTATCGGTCATGGCGTATTGGCCTCGGGAACTACAGAGCGGCCCCCTGCACACTCAGCAAGGGGCCACGCAGGGTGGGTTAAATCAGTTGAACAGCCCAAAGAAGAATAGACGGATGCTATCCCACACACGGCGGAAAATGCCACCTTCCTCAACCGGCTCCAGCGCGATCAAGTCAGCGCTGTGGATAACTTTGTCGTCCAGTTTGACTTCAACCTTGCCGATTACATCACCTTTAGCGATAGGGGCCATCAGCTGCGGGTTCATGGTCATGCTCGCCGCCAGCTTTTTCAATTGGCCTTTAGGCAGGGTCAGGCTCAGGTCATCGGCCAGGCCAGCTTTAACCTGGTGAGTGGTGCCTTTCCAGACTGGCGCTTGAGCCAGCTCCGCGCCCTTCTGGTAGAAGGTCTGGGTTTCGAAGAAACGGAAGCCGTAGGTCAGCAGCTTCTGGGTTTCAGCCGCACGTGCTGCTTCGCTGTTGGTGCCGAATACCACGGCGATCAGGCGCATGCCGTCACGTACCGCCGAAGACACCATGCAGTAGCCGGCTTCGTCGGTGTGACCGGTTTTCAGACCATCAACGGTCTTGTCACGCCACAGCAACAAGTTACGGTTAGGCTGCTTGATACCGTTCCAGAAGAACTCTTTCTGCGAGTAGATCGCGTAGTGAGTCGGGTCTTCGTGAATGATGGCGCGAGCCAGCAGCGACATGTCGTGAGCCGACGAGTAGTGCTCCGGGTTTGGCAGGCCGGTCGGGTTCATGAAGTGGCTGTTGGACATGCCCAGGTCGCCAGCGGTTTTGTTCATCATGTCAGCGAAGGCGTCTTCGCTGCCGGCGATGTGCTCGGACAGCGCAACGCTGGCGTCGTTACCCGACTGAATGATGATGCCGTGCAACAGGTCGCTGACCGACACTTGGCTGCCGACCTTGATGAACATACGCGAACCGCCGGTGCGCCAGGCGTTTTCGCTGACGGTTACCGGGTCGTTCTCGCCGATCTGGCCACGACGGATTTCCAGAGTCGCGATGTAAGCGGTCATCAGCTTGGTCAAGCTGGCCGGAGGCAGACGCTGATCACCGTTGTTCTCCACCAGCACGTTACCGCTGTTGGCATCCATCAGAACGTAGGATTTGGCGGCCAGCTGTGGCGGCGACGGCATCATCTCGGCTGCCCAGGCGGCAGGAGTGACGATCAGCGGTACAAGCAGGCACAGGCGTTTGGCAAAGGTGGTGATGTTCATCCGTCTCTCGAGTTTGCTAATGGAACCTTACCCTCGCGGGCAAAACTTTTTGACAGCCGTGTGACGGGCTGCCACGTGTTCAGTGTTACTGATCGGTCACAACGCTCGGCTGGCCCAAATTGGCCAGACGCACGCTGTTTTGCGTTTGTTGCACTTCACCGGCCGAGGCAATCGGCCCCATGCGCACACGATGAAGGGTTTGCTGATTGCGCACAATCGAGCTGATAAACACAGGGGCGCTGACCATGCCACTGAGTTTGGAACGAAGCAACTCGGCCGCATCAGGATTGGCGAATGCGCCAACTTGCAAATAGGTGCCCTGGCCCTTGTGCACCGCTACAGGCGGTATGACATCAGACGCGTGCTGTTGCGGTGGCGGCGTCCATTGTTCGACCTTGCCTGTTGAAACCGTCGGCGCGGCAGCAGCTTGCGCCACTTGCGGCTCGTTGAGCATCAAAGGCGCCGGACGGCCTCGCGCAGCCCACCAGGCTTGCGGGTCAATGCCTTCTACCTTGACGCGGGCCGTACCGGTTTCGGCATAGCCGAGCTTTTTGGCGGCGGCGTAAGACAAGTCAATGATGCGGTCTGAATAGAACGGCCCACGGTCGTTAACTCGCAATACCACAGCCTTGCCGTTGTCCAGGTTGGTCACTTTAACGTAACTGGGCAGTGGCAGCGTTTTGTGCGCCGCGCTCATGCCGTACAGGTCATACACTTCGCCGTTGGCGGTGTTCTGCCCGTGGAACTTGGTGCCGTACCAGGACGCCGTGCCTGTGGCCACGTAGTTCTTGGACTCCTGGATCGGGAAATACGACTTGCCCAGCACGGTGTACGGGTTAGCCTTGTACGGCCCGGTGTGCAAGGTTGGCGTTGCATCCGGAATACGCGAAACGTCGACATCCCACCACGGCGCGCCGTCTTTGTGCGCGCGGTTGATGTCCAGGCCAGGCTTGGCGCTGATGGTCCCCGCGGTTTGCGGCGTGCTGGTGCGGCTGCTCGAGCAGCTCACCATCAGCAGTGCGACAGCCGTGCAGGCCGCGATTTTCAGAGGTGTGCGAATGGCTAAAAACGGCATTACTTGTTGCCCCGTGCTTGAACCAGCAGGTCGGACAGTTGATGCACTGCCATGGCATACATCACGCTACGGTTGTACCGCGTGATTGCATAAAAATTCTTCAGGCCCATCCAGTATTCAGGGCCATTTTCGCCTTCGAGACGGAACGCCGTGACCGGCATGTCATCGCGCAGCGCATCATGACTCGACCAGCCCAACGCTCGCAACTCCCCAACGGTTTTGACCGGTTCAATCCCTTGGGTCAAGCCTTCATCGACGCGGTCACCCTGCACGTCGGCACGCGCCACTACCGGCTCGCCCGCCACCCAGCCATGACGCTTGAAGTAGCTGGCAACACTGCCGATGGCATCGTCCGGGTTGCTCCAGATATTGATGTGGCCATCATTGTCGAAGTCCACGGCATAGGCACGAAAGCTGCTCGGCATAAACTGCGGCAAGCCCATGGCGCCTGCGTAAGAGCCTTTGAGGCTCAACGGGTCGACTTGTTCTTCACGGGCCAGCAACAGGAACTCACGCAGCTCCTTGCGGAAAAACTCGGCGCGCGGCGGGTAATCAAAGCCTAGGGTCGAGAGCGCATCAATCACCCGGTAATTGCCGGTATTGCGCCCGTAAAAGGTTTCGACGCCGATGATCGACACGATCACTTGGGCCGGCACACCGTATTCCTTCTCGGCACGGGCCAGCACGGCTTCGTGCTCACGCCAGAAGTCGACACCGCGGGCAACGCGGGCGTCGGTCAGGAACATCGGACGGTATTCTTTCCACTGTTTGACGCGCTCGGCCGGGCGCGAAATAGCATCCAGAATGCTCTGTTTCCGCTCGGCCTCACGAAACACATCCATCAGCTGTTCACCGGCAAACCCGTAGTCGCGGGTCATCTCACCGACAAATTCAGCCACTTGGGGCGAGCCATCGTAGTCGCCAGCCACCGCGCCTTGCGCTGCCCCGAACAGGCCCAAAAAGCCCATCCACGACGCGTATCGAGCGGCCCAGCCACGCATTGCTTGCATTGAATTCTTCACCTTAATCAAACTTGTGCAATCCATTTGCGATGCGTATGGATTGACATCAAAACCCCAAACGCTGACAGCAGCGTCACGAGCGAAGTTCCGCCGTAACTAATAAACGGCAATGGCACGCCCACCACCGGCAACAGCCCACTGACCATACCGATGTTGACGAAAACATAAACAAAAAAGGTCATGGTCAAGCTGCCAGCCAGCAATTTGCCGAACAGGGTTTGCGCCTGGGCGGTAATCACCAGGCCGCGACCAATCAACAACAGATAGATCAACAACAGCGCACAAATGCCCACCAGGCCGAACTCTTCGCCCATCACCGCAATGATGAAGTCGGTGTGGCTCTCGGGCAGAAAGTCCAGGTGCGACTGGGTGCCCAGCAGCCAGCCCTTGCCGAACACGCCGCCCGAACCGATGGCGGCCTTGGACTGGATGATGTTCCAACCGGTGCCCAGCGGGTCGCTCTCAGGGTCGAGGAAGGTCAGGATTCGCTGCTTCTGGTAGTCGTGCATGATGAAAAACCACATGCCAATCGCCACCGGGATCGCAGCCGCCAGTACGCTGATGATCCAGCGCCAGCGCAAACCACCCATAAACAGCACGAACGCGCCCCCGGCCAGCACTAGCAAGGCGGTGCCGAGGTCGGGCTGACGCACGATCAGGCCGAAGGGTATGCCGATCAGCAACAAACTGACCGCCACGTGCTTGAGCTGCGGCGGCAAGGTGCGCTTGGACAGATACCAGGCGATGGTCGCGGGCATCAGGATTTTCATGAACTCAGAGGGCTGGAAACGAATCACCCCCGGAATGTTGATCCAGCGCGTGGCGCCCATGGCGTTGTGGCCCATGACGTCCACCACCACCAGCAACATCACGCCGAGCAAATAGCAGACCGGCACCCAGCGCGCCATAAAGCGCGGTTCAAGCTGGGCGATGACAAACATCGACACCAGGCCGATACCAAACGAGGTGGCCTGCTTGCTCAGCAGGTCCCAGCTTTTACCACTGGCCGAATACAGTACAAACAAACTGCCTGCGGCGAGTGTCAGCAACAAAATCAGCAAAGGGCCGTCGATGTGCAGACGCTGCAGCAGCGTGGCACGGCGACGCATCACATCCTCACTGGAGAGGATGCGGTCAAAATTACTCATCATTGGCCGTAGCCTCCGCCTTTGAAACACTGGCGTATTCAGGTTTGAGTTTGCCGTCTTCACCGAGCAACCAGGCATCCATGACCGAACGCACCACCGGCGACGCCACACGGCTGCCGGCCTCGCCGTTTTCGATCATGACCGAGACCGCAATCTGCGGGTTATTTGCCGGGGCAAAGCCCACGAACAACGCGTGGTCACGGTGACGCTCCTGAACCTTGGACCGGTCGTACTTTTCACCTTGTTTGATAGCGACCACCTGGGCCGTACCGCTCTTGCCCGCAATCAGGTACTGCGCGCCGACACCGGCGACTCGCGCCGTACCGCGAGCGCCATGCACTACCTGCTGCATGGCGTGGTTGACCTTGCCCCAGTTGGACGGGTCGCGCAGCACGATGTCAGGCATGGGGTTGGGGTCTACCGGCGGCACGCCCTCGATGGTCTTGGCCAGGTGCGGACGGTTCCATTTGCCTTTGCTGGCAATCAGCGCCGTGGCCTGGGCCAACTGCAAAGGGGTGGACTGCATATAGCCTTGGCCGATCCCCAAAATCAGGGTTTCACCCGGGAACCAGGCCTGGCGACGGGTTGCACGCTTCCACTCGCGGGACGGCATCAACCCGGCCGACTCTTCGAACATGTCGAGGGAGACTTTTTGACCGATGCCGAACTGATTCATGTAGGTCGACAAACGGTCGATGCCCAACTTGTGGGCCAGGTCATAGAAGTAGGTGTCGTTGGAGCGCATGATCGCGCTGTCCAGATCGACAAAGCCATCACCGCTGCGGTTCCAGTTACGGTACTTGTGATCGTAATTAGGCAGTTGGTAATAACCGGGGTCAAACACCCGCGTACTGGCCGTCACCACACCGCTGTCCAGCCCGGCAATCGCCACGGCGGGTTTGATGGTCGAACCCGGCGGGTACAAGCCACGCAAAATACGGTTGAACAGCGGGCGGTCAATGGAATCACGCAGCTCGGCGTAAGCCTTGAAACCAATGCCGGTAACAAACAGGTTGGGGTCAAAGCTCGGCTGGCTGACCATGGCCAGCACTTCGCCAGTCAACGGGTTCAGAGCAACCACCGCCCCACGCCGACCGGCCAAGGCTTCTTCAGCCGCCTCTTGCAACTTGATGTCCAGGCTCAGAACGATGTCTTTGCCCGGGATCGGGTCAGTGCGCTTGAGCACCCGCAGCACACGGCCGCGAGCGTTGGTCTCGACCTCTTCGTAGCCGACCTGGCCATGCAGCTCGGCTTCGTAGAAGCGCTCTATACCGGTTTTACCAATATGATGGGTGCCGCTGTAGTTAACCTTATCGAGGGTTTTGATCTCTTTCTCGTTGATCCGCCCCACATAACCGACCGAGTGCGCAAAATGCGCTCCTTGCGGGTAATGGCGAACCAACTGCGCGACCACCTCAACCCCGGGCAAGCGGAACTGGTTAACCGCGATCCGGGCAATTTGTTCTTCATTGAGCTCGAACAGAATCGGCACCGGCTCAAACGGCCGCCGCCCCTGCTTTGTGCGTTTTTCGAACAACGTGCGGTCTTCAGGGGTGAGCTGCAACACCTCAACGATGGTGTCGAGCACCTGATGCCAGTCACCCGCACGCTCGCGGGTCATGGTCAAGCTGAAGCTGGGACGGTTGTCGGCGATCACCACGCCATTGCGGTCATAAATCAGGCCGCGGGTCGGGGGGATCGGCTGCACATGCACCCGGTTGTTCTCTGACAGCGTGGAGTGATAGTCGTACTGCACCACTTGCAGGTAGTACAGACGCGCAATCAGCACGCAAATCAGGGCCAACACCAGCAGTGCGCCGACCACGACACGGCTGCGCACCAGACGTGCGTCCTTTTCGTGGTCCTTGAGGCGAATTGGCTGGGTCATTCCGGGGGCGCTGAGCTATTTGTGATAAGGGTGCCCGGACAATACCGTCCAGGCGCGATACAACTGCTCACCGATCAGAATCCTTACCAACGGGTGTGGCAACGTCAACGGCGACAGCGACCAGCGCTGATCGGCGCGGGCGCAGACTTCTGGCGCCAACCCTTCCGGGCCGCCGACCATAAAGTTCACCGTACGCGAGTCGAGGCGCCAGCGGTCAAGTTCAACCGCCAGTTGCTCAGTACTCCAGGGCTTGCCATGCACTTCGAGGGTGACGATCCGCTCCCCCGGGCCGACTTTGGCCAGCATGGCCTCGCCTTCCTGACGGATGAACCGGGCCACGTCGGCATTCTTGCCACGGGTATTGAGCGGTATTTCTACCAGTTCGAGCGCCAGTTCGGATGGCAGACGCTTGGCATACTCGTGCCAACCTTCTTCCACCCACTTGGGCATACGCGAACCGACAGCGATCAAACGCAAGCGCACAGCGAACCCTTATTCCTGGTCTTTGTTGAGCTTGGTGAAATGCTCATGGGTGTTTTCCGGGCTGTGGTGCGCAGCGCTTTCAGCACGGCTTTGTGCAGCACCGGCCCACAGACGCTCCAGGTCGTAGAACTGACGTGCGCTGGCGGTCATCATGTGCACGATCACGTCGTCCATATCCAGCAGTACCCAGTCGCTGTCGCCCTTGCCTTCTTCGCCCAGCGGCTTGACGCCCTGTGCTTTAACGGCTTCACGGACCTTGTCGAGCATCGCGCCGATCTGACGGTTCGAAGTACCGGTGGCGATGATCATGAAGTCAGTGATGCTGTGTTTGTCACGCACGTCGATAACCTGGATGTCCTGGGCCTTGACGTCTTCCAGGGCCGCTACAGCCACTTTAACCAGTGCTTCGCCAGCCAGTACTTCACCTGTGTGGGCGGCAACTGGCAACGGGGCGCTTTTGAAGGTGCCTTTGCGCTTAACTTTGCTTACATCTTTATTTGTCATATAAAACTCGTTTTGCTCGTATGTTCAGCGGCTTCAATACACGTCAAATCGCGCCTTGAAACACGCCTTTTTTAGTTCGACGCACGGTAAAGCCCGTGCGCATCGATGTAGGCCAGGACCGCGTCGGGCACCAGATAACGTACCGACTTACCGCTGGCCAGCAGTTGACGGATCTGGGTGGCGGAAACCGCGAGCGGTGTCTGCCAGACGAATGCAATCTGTCCGCTCGGCCCCTTCAGGGCCAGCGGGTCGCTTACCGAGCGCGCTGCCAGCAGGTTGCGCAAGGCATCCGGCGGTTCGCTGTCGGCATCCGGGCGCTGTAGCACCAGGATGTGGCAATGCTGGAGCAACTCTTCCCAGCGGTGCCACATGGGCAGGCCGCAAAACGCGTCCCAGCCCAGCAATAAAAACAACTGGTCATCCGCGGCCAGCTCGGCCCGCATCAGCTCCAGGGTATCAATGGTGTAGGACGGTTTGTCCCGCTGCAGCTCCCGTGGGTCCACTACCAGCGTAGCGACTCCTGCGACGGCGCACTCAACCATCGCCAAACGGTCGAGCGCCGACACCTGCGGGGTGTCACGGTGCGGTGGCCGGGCATTGGGGGTCAGGCGCAGCTCATCGAGCGCCATCATTTCCGCTACCTCTAGCGCACCGCGCAAATGCCCGATGTGCACCGGATCAAACGTGCCCCCCAGCACACCAATGCGCCGGGGTAACACGTCGCTGACCTGTACGTTGCCTGAAGGGCTAAGTTCGCCCAAGTCAGCTCGGCTCCTGGCCGCGCAACTGGCCATCACCGACCACGATGTACTTCTCGCAGGTCAGACCTTCGAGACCCACCGGGCCGCGGGCGTGCAGCTTATCAGTAGAAATGCCAATTTCAGCACCCAATCCGTATTCAAATCCATCTGCGAAGCAGGTTGGAGCGTTGAGCATCACCGAACTGGAGTCCACTTCGGCGATAAAACGCCGGCATTCGCCCTGATGTTCGCTCACGATCGAGTCGGTGTGGTGGGAGCCATAGTGATTGATGTGCTCAATCGCCTGGTCCAGGCCATCAACGATACGGATCGACAAAATCGCCGCCAGGTACTCGGTGTGCCAGTCTTCTTCGCTCGCCGGGGCCACGTCGATCAGCGCCTGGGTGCGTTCGCAGCCGCGCAGTTCGACGCCCTTGGCGCGAAATTGTTCAGCCATGGCCGGCAAAAATTGCGCCGCCACGGCCTGGTCGACCAGCAGGGTTTCCATCGCGCCGCAGATGCCATAACGGTAGGTTTTGGCATTGAAGGCAATCCGCTGAGCCTTGGGCAGGTCGGCATGGGCACTGACGTAGACGTGGCAGATACCGTCCAGGTGCTTGATGACCGGCACACGGGCATCACGACTGACGCGCTCGATCAAGCCTTTGCCGCCACGCGGTACGATCACGTCGACGTACTCGGGCATGGTGATCAACGCGCCCACGGCCGCACGGTCGGTCACTTCAACCACTTGCACTACGGCCGGCGGCAGCCCGGCTTCGGCCAGACCTCGCTGGATGCAGATCGCAATGGCGCGGTTGGAGTGAATCGCCTCGGAGCCGCCGCGCAAGATGGTCGCGTTACCGGACTTCAAGCACAAGCTGGCCGCATCGATGGTCACGTTCGGACGCGACTCGTAGATGATCCCGACTACACCCAACGGGACGCGCATCTTGCCAACCTGGATACCCGATGGACGGTAGCTCATATCCCGGATGGCACCGATGGGGTCCGGCAGACTGGCCACTTGGCGCAAGCCGACAATCATGCTGTCGATGCGTGCCGGGGTCAGCGCCAGGCGCTCCAGCATCGCGGGCTCGAGGCCGTTGGCC
>NZ_WIVR01000076.1:0-21560 GCF_009600525.1 Pseudomonas sp. FSL R10-1350 | reverse complement strand
CTGTCGACCCGGCGTTGCAGGTCGCTGGCGTCCGGCGCCAGCAATTCGGCCGCAGCAGACGGCGTCGGCGCCCGCACGTCGGCAACAAAGTCACTGATCGACACATCGGTTTCGTGCCCGATGGCACTGACGATCGGCGTCACACAGGCGTCCACCGCCCGTGCAACGGCTTCTTCGTTAAAGCACCACAGGTCTTCGAGCGATCCGCCGCCCCGGGCCAGAATCAAGGCGTCAAAGCCCCGCGCATCGGCCAGCTTTAGCGCCCGGACAATTTGCGCGGTGGCTTCGCGGCCCTGCACGGCGGTGGGGATCAGGGTCAGTTCTACTTGCGGTGCACGGCGGCGGAACACGCTGATGATGTCGCGGATCACCGCCCCGGTTGGCGAACTGATGATGCCGATGCGCTGCGGGTGAGCCGGCAGCGGGACTTTGCGCTCGGCACTGAACAAGCCTTCGGCGCTGAGTTTCTCTTTAAGAGCATCAAAGGCCAGGCGCAATGCGCCATCACCGGCGGGCTCGACGGTGTCGAGGATCAACTGGTAATCGCCGCGCCCTTCAAACAGCGACACCTTGCCGCGTACTTTGACCGCCAGGCCATCTTTTAGCGCCTGGCGTACCCGTGCGGCGTTGTTGCGAAACAACGCGCAGCGCACTTGGGCACCGCTGTCTTTAAGGGTGAAGTAAATGTGCCCAGACGCCGGGCGGGCGAGGTTGGAGATTTCGCCCTCGACCCAGATATTGCTGAACACGTCTTCGAGCAAGACCCGCGCGCGGCCGTTGAGCTGGCTGACGGTCAGGACTTCCCGGTCGAGATTGAGTCGTGCAAAGGGATCTTTAATCATGCCGGCCATCATAAGGGCGGATTGTTTTGACTGCACCTGCTGGTTAAAGTCCGCGCTCCAAAAATAAGGAAGCGCAGCAATGGATTTGCCTTTTACCGGCGGTGAGTGGGTGTTGATTGAGCTGGCTGTGGCGCTGGCTTACATCGTGTTTGGTGTGGCGGGGTTTGGTACGGCACTGGTGGCCGGGCCCATTTTGATCCTGTGCCTGCCGCTGTCGAAGATCATCCCGCTGCTGGTGCTGCTGGATTTTGTCGCCGCCTTTGGTAACTGGTTGCCCGCCCGTCGTGACGTGGCTCGTCCGGAGTTGCTGCGCTTGCTACCGTGCATGGCCGTCGGTTGCATCATCGGCGTGGTGTTTTTGCTCAACCTGCAATCCGACCTGTTGCTGCTGTTGATGGGCGTGTTTGTCAGCGCTTATGCGGTGTACAGCCTGGCGGTAAAAGTGCGGCCCAGCCAAGTGGCGGCGGGGTGGGCGGTGCCGACCGGGGTCATAGGCGGGTTATTCGGTGCGCTATTTGGCAGCGGCGGTTTTTTATACGCGCTGTACCTGAACGCGCGGCTGACCAAGGACGCAGCGCGGGCCACGCAAAGTGCGTTGATCAGTTGCAGCACCGTGGTGCGTTTGAGCTTGTTCGTGATCGCGGGTGTGTACACCGATGGCGAGTTGTTATGGTTGGCCGCCTTTCTGTTACCGGCCATGGCGCTGGGGCTGTGGATAGGGCGTAAACTGGCGATCAAATTGTCCCGCGAGGCGTTTGTCCGGCTGGTGACCTGGCTGGTGCTGGCCAGCGGCGTTGCGCTGATTGCGCGCTATTTGAGTGCTTGACCACAGAATTATCCTTTCCGACACCTTGTGGGAGCGGGCTTGCTCGCGATGTAGGCAACTCGGTTAGCCAGACCCACCGCGCAGATTCCATCGCGAGCAAGCCCGCTCCCACGGGTGATAGATTTCTTTTTTCTTATATGTGCCGTACCCATGAATTCGCAAAGCATCATCGTTCCTAAAATCTCCACCTTGCCGGTCCATGAGCCGCGTGCCCGCGCGATCGTGCGCTGGCTGGTGCGTAAAAACATCATTGAAGAAGAGCTCAGCACCTGCGGGCGCAATGGCAGCGCCATGGCCTATGCCATCGCGCCGGGGGCGGCCAGCGTGGTGTTGCACCCTGAAGCGCTGCCGTTTGGCCACCCGATCAACGGTCTGGAGATCATCACCAAGCGTTGCATCTACACGCCGGTCAAAGATTTTCTGGAAGAAGCAGGCTGCGCCGAGTGCCGCAAGGAAGTCGGCGAGGCGTTGTTCGACAGCCTCGAAGAATGGATGCCAGGGCACACGGACAACTTTGTTTGCCCTTTGTGTGGCCATGAAGACGACATCAATGGCTTTCTGTTTTTGCAGCCGTGCGGCTTCTCCAACCTGGGGTTTATTTTTAATAACTGGGCCGAGGCGGGGTTCAAGCAGAGCTTCCTCGACGAGTTTGCCGACTGGCTGGATCAGCCGGTGGCGTGGGTCAAAGTCGAGTTGTAAGGGCTTTTTCTGCCTCGCGGGTCAATAAATCATGGCTTTTAGCGCAAAACTCTCTAAAGGTTTCCGTTGAGAGCCACAGGTGTTTTGAGTACAATGGCGCGCTTCCATTTTCCCGCTCGGGAGCCCCAGCGATGCTGCGTATCAGCCAAGAAGCACTCACCTTCGATGACATCCTTCTCGTTCCCGGTTATTCCGAGGTTCTTCCGAACGAAGTCAGTCTAAAGACTCGTTTGACCCGTGGCATTGAACTGAATATTCCGCTGGTCTCCGCCGCAATGGACACCGTCACTGAAGCCCGTCTGGCAATCGCCATGGCTCAGGAAGGCGGCATCGGCATCATCCACAAGAACATGACCATCGAGCAGCAAGCTCACGAAGTGCGCAAGGTCAAACGCTACGAAGCCGGTGTGGTTAAAGAACCCATCACTATCGAAGCTGACGCCACGGTGCGTGAACTGTTCGAATTGACCCGCCAGCACAATATCTCCGGCGTTCCGGTACTGCACAATGGCGACCTGGTCGGCATCGTGACCTCCCGTGACGTGCGCTTCGAAAGCCGTCTGGAAGCCACCGTTCGTGAAGTGATGACGCCTAAAGAGCGTCTGGTCACGGTCAAGGAAGGCGCCGACAAGGACGAAGCCCGTGAACTGCTGCACAAACACCGCATCGAGCGCGTGTTGATCGTCGACGACAGCTTTGCCCTCAAAGGCATGATGACCGTCAACGACATCGAAAAAGCCAAGGCATACCCGCTGGCCAGCAAGGATGACCAAGGTCGTCTGCGCGTAGGCGCTGCTGTCGGTACTGGCAAAGACACCGAAGATCGCGTTACAGCCCTGGTGGCTGCAGGTGTTGACGTGGTGGTAGTCGACACCGCCCACGGTCACTCCAAAGGCGTGATCGACCGCGTGCGTTGGGTCAAGCAGAACTTCCCTGAGGTACAGGTCATTGGCGGCAACATCGCCACTGGCGCTGCGGCTTTGGCTCTGGCAGAAGCTGGCGCTGACGCCGTTAAAGTCGGTATCGGCCCAGGCTCGATCTGCACCACCCGTATCGTAGCCGGTGTTGGCGTTCCGCAAATCAGCGCGATTGCCAACGTGGCCGCAGCCCTTGAAGGCTCGGGCGTACCGTTGATCGCCGACGGCGGCATCCGTTTCTCGGGTGACCTGTCCAAGGCCATCGTGGCCGGTGCTTCCTGCGTCATGATGGGTTCGATGTTTGCCGGTACTGAAGAAGCACCAGGCGAAATCGAACTGTTCCAGGGCCGTTCGTACAAGGCTTACCGCGGCATGGGTTCGCTGGGTGCGATGTCGCAGTCCCAGGGTTCTTCCGACCGTTACTTCCAGGACTCCTCCGCGGGTGCCGAGAAGCTGGTGCCGGAAGGCATCGAAGGTCGCGTACCGTACAAAGGGTCGCTCACCGCGATCATTCACCAACTGATGGGCGGTCTGCGTTCCTCGATGGGTTACACCGGCAGCGCCGACATCGAGCAAATGCGTACCAAGCCTGAGTTTGTGCGCATCACCGGCGCTGGCATGGCTGAATCCCACGTCCACGACGTGCAGATCACCAAAGAAGCACCTAACTATCGCGTAGGTTGATAGTGGTCGCATCCGGGCTCCAACCCGGGTGCGATACGAATTAAATCACCGGGGCTGTTTGATTCAGCCCCGTGTCGTTTCTGAAATTTATCGAGATATAGTCATGTCCCTCGACATTCACGCTCACCGCATCCTGATTCTGGACTTCGGTTCTCAGTACACCCAGTTGATCGCCCGTCGCGTTCGTGAAATCGGTGTTTACTGCGAACTGCACCCGTTCGACATGGACGACGCAGCGATCCGCGAATTTGCCCCTAAAGGCATCATCCTGGCCGGTGGCCCGGAGTCTGTACACGAAGCCAACAGCCCGCGTGCCCCGCAAGCGGTATTTGACCTCGGCGTGCCGGTTTTCGGTATCTGCTACGGCATGCAGACCATGGCTGAACAGCTGGGTGGCAAGGTTGAAGGTTCCGAGCTGCGTGAATTCGGTTATGCCCGCGTAGACGTGGTCGGCAAAAGCCGCCTGCTCGACGGCATCGAAGACCACATCGACGCTGACGGCCTGTTCGGTCTGGACGTGTGGATGAGCCACGGTGACAAGGTCACCAAAATGCCATCCGACTTCCACGTTCTGGCCAGCACCCCGAGCTGCCCGATTGCCGGCATGTTCAACGACGAGCGTGCTTACTACGGCGTGCAGTTCCACCCGGAAGTGACCCACACCAAGCAGGGCGGTCGCATCCTGTCGCGCTTCATCCTCGACATCTGCGGCTGTGATGCGCTGTGGACGCCGTCGAAAATCGCGGAAGACGCCATCGCCACCATCCGTGCCCAGGTTGGCACCGACAACGTCCTGCTGGGCTTGTCCGGCGGTGTTGACTCCTCGGTAGTAGCAGCGTTGCTGCACAAGGCTATCGGCGACCAACTGACCTGCGTCTTCGTCGACAACGGCCTGCTGCGCCTGCACGAAGGTGACCAGGTGATGGCCATGTTCGCAGAGAACATGGGCGTTAAAGTGATCCGTGCCAACGCTGCCGACCAGTTCCTGAACAACCTGGCTGGCGAAAACGACCCGGAGAAAAAGCGCAAAATCATCGGTCGCACCTTCATCGACGTATTCGATGCCGAGTCCAACAAACTGGACAACATCAAGTACCTGGCGCAGGGCACCATCTACCCGGACGTGATCGAGTCGGCTGGCGCCAAAAGCGGCAAAGCCCACGTCATCAAGTCGCACCACAACGTAGGTGGCTTGCCGGAAGAAATGAACCTCAAGCTGGTAGAACCCCTGCGTGAGCTGTTCAAAGACGAAGTCCGCCGTCTGGGCCTGGAACTCGGCCTGCCGTACGACATGGTCTACCGCCACCCATTCCCGGGCCCGGGCCTGGGCGTGCGTATCTTGGGTGAAGTGAAAAAGGAATACGCCGACCTGCTGCGTCGTGCTGACCACATCTTCATCGAAGAACTGCGCAAAGCCGACTGGTACCACAAAGTCAGCCAAGCCTTCGTTGTGTTCCAGCCGGTTAAATCGGTTGGCGTTGTAGGCGATGGCCGTCGTTACGCCTGGGTAGTTGCCCTGCGTGCCGTCGAAACCATCGACTTCATGACCGCGCGTTGGGCTCACCTGCCTTACGAACTGCTCGAAACCGTGAGCGGTCGCATCATCAACGAAATCGAAGGCATCTCGCGCGTCACCTACGACGTATCGAGCAAGCCACCGGCGACGATTGAGTGGGAATGATTGGGCGTCCGGCAGTGACCGGCACCAATTAGCAAGAAACACCCTTAAGCCCGCGTAATTGCGGGCTTTCGGCTTTTTGGGTCTGGCAAATTCTGGCAGCTCTGAGCATCGCCAAGCACCGTGTTGGTGTGTCTTGGTACGGCGCGTCACTTTGAAAGCGCAAAGTAACCAAGCGGTTTTCGCCCCAACCACTCGGTGCCTCGCTGTGGCTCGGCACGCCCTCACCATCAATAACTCGCGAGCAAGCTCACGCTTACATGTGGGGCGCTGATCAGGGGGCTTCTGACGTTTAGAAGGCGTAGACCAAGGTGGCCGTTGCGCTACGTGGGGCGCCATACCAGCCACGAGAGCCAATCGCGGTGTAGTAGCTCTTGTCCAGCACGTTGTTGAGGTTTAGCGAAACGCTGGTTTGCGGGGTGACGGCGTATTGCGCCATCAAATCGACCACACTGTAAGCGCCCTGTGAGAACGTCTCATTGTTAGGCCCGGCACCTTTGTAGTATTCGGTGCCTTGCCAGCGCACACCTCCGCCCACTTTCAATTGCGGGAGTGAGCCAAGGCGATAGCTGGTAAACAGCTTCACCGTGTCGCGAGGCACTTCAGTCAAGAGGCGCTTATCATCCGAGTCTTTTACCTCGGCATAGGTATAGCTGGCCAAGACCTGCCAATCGGGCAGAATTTCACCCGCCATTTCCATCTCAAAGCCGCGGGTTTTGGTGCCGGACTCGGCGCGGTAGGCTTGATTGCCGTCCGGCGCCAATTGGTTGCCATCAGCCACCGCCAGGTTGTCTTGGTGTACCTCAAAGACGCTCAGTGCCGCGGTCAAACGCTTGTCCCAGAACTCGCTCTTGATGCCCAGCTCGTAGTTCACGCCTTCTTTAGGGTCCAAATAGCTGCCATTGACGTCTTTGTAGTTCTGCGGTTGGAAAATCGTGGTGTAGCTGGCATAAGCCGACCAGTGATCGTCGATGTCATACACCAAACCCAAGTAAGGCGTCACGATCCCGTTTTCAGTGCGCGAAGTACGTTTGACAGTGCCGGTCGACAGGGTGGTGGAGGCCTCATCTCGCCTCCAATCTATTACCCGAGCCCCAGTGATCAACGACAGGTCGTCGGCCAGGCTCCAGCGAACCGAAGCGACTAAACCATCCTGTTTTTCATCCAGCGCATCACGTGAGGATTTGGTGTAGATGGCATCGGGAATGGCCAGCGAACCATCCCATGTGTAGATGTTGTCGATGTCTTCAAACGACCACAGTGGGTAGCCATCATTTCGGTAATACGACTTGGAGTGGCTGGCCCCCAGATACAGTTGGTGCTCGCGAGTGAACAGCTCAAAAGGGCCGGTCGCCGACACGTCGAATGTGGTTTGACGAGGCTCACCGGACCAACGCCCGGTCCACGTACTGATACCACTGCCATCTGGTTTCACAGTGCCGCTTGCGGCCGTGGCGAAGGCGTCGTCATAGCTGCGGCGACTGTGTTCGGCGTTGAACTTGAGATGCCAGCCGTTATCCAGTTCGTGATCCAGGGTGGTGAACAGCGTCTTGGTCCTACGCTTGTGATAGCCCCAGTCTGCGCCCGAGTTGAACGAGCGGGACGGACTGAAGTGACCGCCATCGGAGGTAAACATCGGAAAACCGTGATTGCCGGCTCCTTTGTTGTCCATGTCCTGATATTCCGCACCGACTGTCAGCATCGTGTCATCGGTGACGTCCCATTCCAGCACCCCATATGCCACCTGCCGTTCCAGGGTCTGGCGGTCAATGTAACTGCGGCTATCACTGCTCGACGCGACGAAACGTCCACGTACATTGCCGCTTTCGGACAATTTGCCGGAAATGTCCAGCTCAGCACGGTAGTCATCCCAAGAACCCGCCTTAAGCGTGAGCGTGCGCTTGGTTTCAAGTGTCGGCTTTTTGCGAATCAAGTTGACGGTGGCGCCCGGATCCCCGGTCCCTGACATCAGCCCCGTCGCGCCGCGTACCACCTCGATCCGGTCATAGGTGACAGTGTCAGAAAGGTCATCACTGAACCCGAATGTGTCAGGCCGATTAACCCCGTCAACCTGAATGTTGCTGATTTCAAAGCCCCGCACATAAATGTGATTAGAGTCGCTACCGGCGGGCCCCATGCTCTCGACCACCACGCCTGGGGTCTGCTCAAGTACCTGGGTCACATCGTTCAAGTTCAAGTCTTCAATCAACTGGCGTGTCACCACGCTGATCGATTGCGGCGTCTCGCGTGCGGACAGGCGCAGACCGGTCGCGGTGCTTGCCGAGCCCGTGGCATAACTGCCTGTCCCTTCGGTCGTGACGCCCAACCCCGCGCCGGAGACGGTCGTTGCCGCCAGCTCCATTGAATCAGACGCGTTAGATCGCGCCAGCACGTAGCGCTTGTCTCCCACTTGCTGGAACTTCAGACCGCTGCCTTGCAGCAGTAGGGCAAGGCCCTGCTCCGGCTCGTAATGCCCCTGCAACCCCGCCGTGCTCAAGCCAGCCGTTTCTTCGCTGCTAAAGCTCACTGTCACCCCGCTTGCAGCGGAAAACGTGTTGATCGCATTGGTGAGAGATCCTGCCGAAATCATGTAACTGACGGGTTCTGCCCACGCGCCGCTAGTGGCCAATAGCGAGCCGGAAAGGCTAAATGCCAGCGCGACACTGCGCAGACTGAAAGGCGGGGAAGAGGTACAAGCGGACATCCATTGGCTCCTGTCTAGTGGTCATTATGTGATCCATAGAGAGAAGACGAATTGCCAATGGGAATCTTTTACAAAAAATTTAAATTGCGTCGACCCCTTCGCAATGGCGCTCTTAAAAGCCCATCGCGGTCGTTCGCTTTTCGGTATTGGATCTTGTTGGACTATCTCAGCTCTTTGGCCAGCTCTAACCAGGCTATTGCAGCCGGAGGCAAATGCGCACCGGCACGCCAAGCCAGTGCGATGTTCCAATCCGTATCTGGCTCTTCAAGAGGTACCAGAGCGATGCCAGCATGTTTATGTTTTTGCGCAAGCATTCGCGGTAAAAATGCTACACCCAAACCAGCGGCTACCAGGTCGGCGATGAAATCAATTTGCCCGCTGCGGGCTGTCACTCGGGGCACAATCGCTCTTCGATCACATGCGGCCATTATTAATGAGTTAAGTGCAAACCCCTCCTCAAAGAGGATGAATGGCGAATCCGCCAGATCACTGAAGTTGATCCGCTTGCGTTGCGAAAGCGAATGGGCGCCAGGCAGTACAGCCACTAAGGGCTCGTTACGCACTTGCTGATAAGCGAACGTTTCATCGATCGGAATCAGTAGTGCAGCCAGGTCCACCTCTCCGGCCTCCAGGCACTCACGCAGTTTCTTACTCCCATGCTCTATCAGTTCTATATTCACCCTCGGATAACGGCTGCGATAAGTGGCAAACATCTGAGCGAACAACACCCCACAGCCTACAGGCGGCAAGCCGATCCGCAGCGTACCGCCCTTCAGATCCCGCAGATCATTGATCTCTGCGATCAGATCGTTGCGCTCTGCGAGTAAAACCAGTGCGCGTCGAAAGGCAATCTCACCGGCGGCCGTCAACTCGCTTTTATGGCCGATACGGTTCAAGAGTGGTGTTCCCAGTTCATCTTCGAGCGTCCTGACCGCCTTGCTGACTGAAGACTGAGTCAAAGACACCACCTCAGCGGCTTGTGAGAACCCTCCCTGGCGCACCACTTCTACAAACACTCGCAGCGTTCTGAGATTCATGTGTATTCCAATAGCGACTTATTTTGAGTAGGAAAAGTTGTTTTTATCATGATCAACAAACCCTTATCGTGAAATCCATTCAGCAACCTCCTGCGTCGCTGAAATTTTCTAGACACATAGGAGTTGTAGAGAATGATTATTTCATCGGCGTCCGACTATCGCGAAGCTGCCAGACGCAAGTTGCCGCGATTTCTATTCGACTACATCGACGGCGGCGCCTATGCCGAACACACACTGCGGGCCAATAGCTCTGACCTTGCCAGCATCAGCTTGCGTCAACGCATCTTGAGAAATGTTGACAGCCTGAGTCTCAAGACGACGCTATTCGGGATGGAACAGAGTCTGCCGATCATCCTCAGCCCCGTTGGACTGACCGGTATGTACGCCCGTCGTGGTGAAGTGCAAGCGGCCAAGGCTGCGGCCACGAAAGGCATCCCCTTTTGCCTGTCCACAGTATCGGTCTGCTCGATTGAAGAGGTTGCTTCCCAGAGTCCGCAATCGATCTGGTTTCAACTCTATGTGCTCAAGGATCGCGGGTTCATGCGTAATGCCTTGGAGCGCGCTCAAGCAGCTGGCGTTACCACGCTGGTGTTCACCGTAGACATGCCGACACCAGGCGCTCGTTACCGTGATGCCCACTCGGGCATGTCCGGTCCATTCGCAGCTACACGGCGCATCCTGCAAGCCACTACTCGGCCGGATTGGGCGTTGAATGTCGGTATCCTCGGTCGCCCGCATGATTTGGGCAACATCTCCAAGTACATGGGCAAAGCCACCACCCTGGAAGATTATGTTGGCTGGTTAGGCAATAACTTCGACCCCTCCATCAGTTGGAAGGATTTGGAGTGGATCCGCGAATTTTGGAAGGGCCCGATGATTATCAAGGGCATCCTTGATCCACAGGACGCCAAGGACGCAGTCAGTTTTGGCGCTGATGGCATCGTGGTCTCCAATCACGGCGGTCGCCAATTGGACGGTGTGCTGTCCACCGCCAAGGCTTTGCCTCCCATTGCCGACGTGGTGGGCGATGACCTGACGGTGCTGGTGGACTCCGGCATTCGTTCCGGGCTGGATGTTGTGCGCATGCTCGCGTTAGGCGCCAAGGCGTGCCTGCTGGGGCGTTCGACGGTTTACGCTCTGGCCGCCGACGGACAGCACGGGGTCGAGAATATGCTGGATATCTTCTCGAAAGAAATGCGCGTGGCAATGACGCTCACGGGGGTGACCTCGATTGACAAGATCGATCGAACCGCACTGGTTTCAGTTGAGTAGTGAAGGTTCGATCATGTCGCAATCACTGACCGTTAAGATGTTGCAAGCGGTACGCAATGTGCCCATTGGCTACGTAATGTGTGGTGGGATTGTCTGTACTGTGCCGGCGCTCCTCGCGGCTCGCTTACACAACCCTTTGTTCTGTTGGTCAGCGATTGCCGCATTCTGGAGCTATCTGTCGATTCCGAGCAATAAGTCCCCAAAAGATTGTATTGTCGGCCTGGTTTTCGGCATGACCGGCGCCGTGGCGTCAGGGCTAGGTGCCTGGACGATGGAATGGCCGCCGCTGGCGATAGTGCTGTCGGCCCTCTTCGCGTTTGCGGGTGCTTACGCCCAGGTTTGCGGCGCGCGCATCAGCATTCCTGCTTTGCTGACAGCGACGGCATTTGCGGTATCCACTGCATTCCCGGCAAAGGACTTTGCCCAGGGACTGGATTATGCACGTTACTTTCTCTACGGCAGCTTATGGGCTACAGGCTCCGCATTCCTGTTCCAATGGTGTCAGAACGATCATTCTGATGCTGTTAAGCCGCCAGTTTTATGGTCGGCCCTCAGAGAAAAATTCACACCCAAATCTAACCTCTTTCTGCATGGTCTTCGCGTAGCGCTGTCGGGAGCCCTGTCAGTCTGGATGGTTCAATTGTGGTCGTTGCATTACGGCTACTGGATGACCCTCACGGTGTTTCTGATCATGCAGCCCTACATGTCTTCAACGTTGAAGATGTCTCTGGAACGCGTCGGTGGCACCTTCTTGGGGGGAGCCATTGCTGCCGTTCTTGGTTACGTAATCCATGATCCGGTTTTGTTGGCTGCACTGATACTGCCTGTCTCTATTGGCACCCTGGCTGGGCGCTCTGTGAGCCACATCAGCTATTTAATGTTCCTCACTCCCCATTTCATTCTGGTCGCGCAGATTGGCCAGTCAGGAGGATCGGAGCTCGATTTGGTATTTTTACGGATGCTCTACAGCACCGGTGGTGCACTTTTAGCGATCATTGCTTCGCTTGTGATTTTTCCTCGCTGGCAAACGGCTGAGCCGTAAAGGAACGTGCCGTCTCTTTTGCCATTGCGCTACCGCCGACCTTCACACACCGGTGACTCGCCAATGCGGCCTTGCTTGCACAGGTCCAGGTTGTCCCTGCGCTTGAACCCTGCGTCCTTCATGCAGTTGAACCGCGTCAGCACAACATCAATTGGCGAGGTGTCGCCCACGCCATCAAGATTGGTGTACCCGCAAGCACGCATGGCGTTGTCGACGCCCGCTTGGGTGACGCCCTTTTTGTACCACTGTGTGTAGGCTCCGGGTGGCGGTTGAAAGCCTCTGCCTGTGCAGCCGACCAGTAACACAGCGCAAAAACTCAGCAACAGGTACTTCGTGCTCATGGCGCTAATCCTTTAGGGTTTGGCTCGGATAAGGTGTGAAGCTCCCACAGCGTACAGGGAACTTTCCTTCAGCAAATGGTTCAATACGGTCCTTCTCTTAACGTGTTCAAGGATCGAATGAAAACTTATCTGGCCTTTCCGTTAGCCATCGCACTCGCTGTTGCGATGACCGGTTGCAGTAGCCGCAAGGCGGGTGATCTTACGTCAGCGCCGGTGGTGCCACTGGTCATGAATGATCATCAAGCCAGCGTGACGTTCCGCACCATCGGCGGTGAGGGCGATCACCCTGTCAGTTACATGTACGGGTATACCAATATTGGTATTGATAGCGCGGGTGACCGGGTTTATGACACGGCTTACTTCAAGCGCATACCGGCGTATCTGAAGCGAATGGCCGGTGGCACTGACAGCATCAGCAAGCTGGTCGAGGCTGACAAAACCTTGTACGTAGAAGGGCAGGTCAAGGCCAAGCAGTTCACCTTCAACGGTATCCCCATGCCGACACCGTTCGACAAAGAACAGCCCGTTGCGCAGCAATTCACGCCACAGGCCAAGAAGAATTACGTGGTAGAAACCGTGATCGCCGACACTTGGGTTACGAGCGTGTATGAAGTGTCTACAACCGGTGAGCGCAAAAACGTTGGCGCTCCCGCTAAAGATGCCGCCGCAAAGTAATCGCGTCGTGATGCAACCACGTCGAAGCCCGCGTAATTGCGGGTTTTTACTTTCTGGTCTCCCGATCTTTTATCCTCCTTTCATACATAACCTGTACAAATCGATAATTTCGTATAAGTTTTCAAGACGTCCATTGAGTGTTGTGGAGGTCTCCCATGGCTATGCCGATGGACCGCTTGACCCGCTGCGTGATCTGCCTTGCTTTGCTGCTCCAGAGCGCAGAACTGTTGGCGGATTGGCGTGAAGCTTTACCCGATGCTCACTTGCTGGGTAGCGGGGAGATGCGCATGTTCGGTTTCTCGATTTACAACGCGAGCTTCTGGAGCCCACGCCAACCGTTGCGTGCTGACACGCCTTTTGCGCTGGAGCTGACCTACAGCCGTGCGATCAGTCGCGACGATCTGGTCGAGGCCAGCCTCAAGGAAATCCGCCGCCTGGCGCCCGGCCCTCTGAGCCCTGAGCTGGCGGCACGCTGGGAGCGGGAGATGCAGCAAGCGTTTGTCGATGTACGCCCCGGTGACCGCATCACCGGCGTTTACAGACCAGGCGAGGGCGTGCGTTTTTACGTCGGCGACACGCTGCAGCACGTGGTGAAAGATGATGCGTTTGCCAAAGCCTTTTTTGCGATTTGGTTGGACCCGCGAACCCGCAACCCACAGCTGCGTGCCCAATTGCTGGGAGAGGCCAAACCCTGAAATGACCCCTTCGCTACCGAGGAAATGCACATGTTGAAGCTATGGGTAATGTTGCTATGCGTAGGCCTTGTCAGTTGCAGCAGGGTCGATGTGCAGACTTACAGCCAAGAGAAGCCAACGTTTGAGGTGCGCCAGTTCTTTGAGGGGCGGGTTGAGGCCTGGGGGATGTTTCAAAAGCGTTCAGGTGAGGTCGTCAAGCGCTTCCATGTGCAGGTCAACGGCCACTCAGAAGGCGACAAGCTGATCCTCGACGAGTCGTTTACCTACAGCGATGGTACAAAGCAAAAACGGGTTTGGACGCTGACCCCGGCGGGCCCCGGCCAATGGCGCGGAACTGCCGGTGACGTGGTGGGCGAGGCCCGTGGCGAAGTGGCGGGCAACACGCTGCGCTGGAACTATGTGCTGAACCTGCCGGTGGACGGCAAGGAGTATGAGGTTCAGTTGGACGACTGGATGTACATGATGGACAAAGACACCCTGATCAATCGCTCGTACATGACTAAGTTCGGGGTAGAGGTGGGGCAGATCACCTTGTTCTTCCGCAAGCAGCCCTGAATCAACGTGCCGGGTGCCCGGCCACCCAGTGCAGCGCGGGCATCAGCATCGCCCAAATGAGGGCGAGCACTAGAAGGCTCGGCCAAAGACCCAGCGGCAGGCCCACACCTGCCAACGTCGCGCCGCCCCAATAGGAGAGCGGCCCCGCAACAGCACCCAGCAGGCTGCCCAGCCACCAAGGATGTTTTGTCCAGTTGAGGCTGTAGTTCAAAGTGCTGGCGAAAAGCAGCCAAAGCAGCGCCAGCCATAACGGCAGCATCACGGTGTTCCCCGAAAAGGTGAACAACCCGAGGTGCATCAGCGCGCTGTCCAGCACCCAGCCGCAGGCTGCCACCCGCAGCACGCCGCGCCATTCATTAAACGCCTTTGCCACCCACCCTAGTTGCAGCGCCAGGCAGGCGATGGCAACCAGCAACAGCCAGGGGCGATGCGCGCCCCACACACACGCGAACCATCCCAGTTGGAAAAGCCCGGCATTCAGAAACAGCCGGCCACGCCCGTTCAGGCTTTTAGCCCATAGGGCTGCGGCCTGGCCCCAGGTTTGGCGAGCAGCAGATGCGCGGTGCCGATGCTGCGCTCCAGAAAGCCGCCTTCGCAGTAGCACAGGTAAAACTCCCACAGGCGATAAAACGTCTGGTCATAGCCCAGCGCTTCCAGGCTGTGCTGGTTGCTGCGCAGGTTGTCGTGCCACAGGCGCAGCGTACGTGCGTAATCCAGCCCGAAGTCTTCCATGTGGTGCAGGTTCAGGTCGGTGTCGCGGCTGATGGTGCTAAGCATGGCTGTCACCGAAGGCAGTGCGCCGCCGGGGAAAATGTAGCGCTGGATAAAGTCGACGGTTTTTTTCGCCTGCTCGTAGCGCTGGTCCCGAATGGTGATGGCTTGCAACAGCATCAGCCCGTCATCGTTGAGCAGGTGGGCGCACTGTTTGAAATAGGTAGGCAGGAAACGGTGGCCGACGGCCTCGATCATCTCGATAGAAACCAGCTTGTCGTAGGTGCCCGTCAGGTCACGGTAGTCCTGCAACAGCAGGGTGACGCGGTCTTGTAGGCCCAGTTCGGCAATCCGTTTGTGGGTATACGCAAACTGCTCATGGGACAGGGTCGTGGTGGTGACTTTGCAGCCGTAGTGGGTGGCTGCATACAGGGCCATGCTGCCCCAGCCTGTGCCGATTTCCAGCAGGTGGTCGGTGGGTTTGAGGTCGAGCTTTTCGCAGATGCAGGCCAGCTTGTTCAGTTGGGCCTGTTCGAGGGTGTCGCTGGCGGAGCGGAACATGGCTGCGGAATACATCATGGTCGGGTCGAGCAGTTTTTCGAACAGCGCGTTGCCCAAGTCGTAGTGCGCTGAAATGTTGCGTTGCGAGCCTTGGCGCGTGTTGCGGTTGAGCCAGTGCAGGGCTTTTGCCACCGGGCGGCGTAGCAATGCCAGGCCGCGCTCCATGTCATCCAGCACGTCAAGGTTGGCCACGAAAATGCGGATCACCGCCGTCAGGTCGGGGCTGCTCCAATACCCATGGATATAAGCCTCGCCCGCACCGATGGAGCCATTCAAAGCCACCATGGGCCAGAAGGCCGCGTCATGCACTTCGAGTGTGCCGTGCAACTCGGCATCTGGCTGGCCAAAGCTCAGGGGCTCACCGTCGACCGTGACCAGCAAATGCCCATGGCGCAGTTGGGCCAGCTTGCGCAAAACGCCTTTTTTGAGCAGACGTGCGCCTAGTCCACTGGCCGCAGAATCACCGGTACTGGTGGGGTTCAGACTAGGGTTTGTCATGGCGAGACTCCAAATGGGCGGTGCGCTGTTCACCGTCGGCGGCTTCATGGGAAAACACGGGCGTGCGTTTAAGCAGCAGGCGCAGAGCCTGCCAATAAATAGCGAGTACGGTTTTGCCGGTGATCCAGGGGAACTCCAGCAAGTGGCGATGCAGGCTGTGGCGCGTCAGTTCGATGCGCTCCAGGCCCATGCCCGCCTCAAAGACTTTTTGCTCGCCCTGCCAGTCCTGCATGGTCACGTTCAGTTGTTGCTCCGGCGCAGAGAAACGCATGCGGTACTCCAGATCGCGAGGCAGAAAGGGCGAGACATGAAAACTCTTGGCCACCCGATGGCGTGACTCGCCGCTGGCGTGGGTCGGCAGCACGTAGTGGTAGCGTTCCCGCCACGGCGTGTTGCTGACTTCGCAGAGGATGGCGGCCAGGCTGCCATCGGCTTCGAAGCAGTAAAACAGGCTGATGGGGTTGAACGACAAGCCCCAACTGCGCGGCTGCGTGAGCAGGCAGATGCGCCCTTGCGGGGCGTGGCCCAAGGCCTGCTCAACAACCGAACGCACGGCATCACTGAGCGTTACGCCCTGGCGCGTGGCGTGGGGCAAGTAGTCTGTTTCGCGGAAGGTAAAAGCGCCCCAGCGCGAACGCCCGGCCAGCCACGACAGGCCCAGCACTTGCGCTTGCTCGGCAAGGTCCAGATAAAGCATGCCCATGCGATAGCGAAATGCGTGGGCGCGCGGCAGCAACCGACGGTGGCTGACCCAGCCGCGGTAGAGCGCGCTGTTCATAGCTCTTCTCCGAACGCCGCAGCCACGCGCAAGCCGCTGACCACGCCGTCCTCATGGAAACCGTTGGCCCAGTAGGCCCCGCAGAAGTAGCTGTGTTGCACCCCTTGCAGTTCTGCCCAGCGCGCCTGCGCCTCCACACCTGCCAAGGTGTATTGCGGGTGGGCGTAGCGGTAGCGGCCAAGGACGGTGCTCGGGTCAATCGCCTCGTTCTGATTGAGGCTGACGCAAAAGGTCGTGTCGCTCTGCAGCCCTTGCAGGATGTTCATGTTGTAAGTGAGCGCGGCGGGTTGTCGGGTTGAGCCGCCGAGGCGGTAGTTCCAGCTTGCCCATGCCAGTCGGCGGTTCGGCAACACACGAGTGTCGCTGTGCAGCACCACGTCGTTATCGGCATAGTGCAGCGCCCCGAGTATTTTGCGTTCGGCCTGGCTGGGCGCCGCCAGCAGGCTCAGGGCCTGATCGCTGTGGCAGGCGAACACCACGCTGTCAAAACGTTCGGTGCCCGCGGCGCTGTGCAGGGTTACCCCGCCAATGTCGCGCTCAACCCGATGCACCGGGCAGTTCAGGCGGATGCGTTCAGCAAAACTGGCGCTCAGCGCCGTGACATAACTGCGCGAACCGCCGCTGATCACCCGCCACTGCGGGCGGTTGGTTGCCGACAGCAGCCCGTGATTTTTAAAAAAACGCACAAAGAACTGCAGCGGAAAACCCTGCATGTCGGCCAGTGACATCGACCAGATCGCCGACCCCATCGGGACGATGTAGTGATCGATAAAGCGCTGACCGTAGCCCTTCTGTTGCAAGTAGTCACCGAGGGTAGTGTCAGCTGCGATGCGCTGTTCGTGCAGGTCGCGCAGGGCTTCGCGGTTGAAGCGCAAAATATCGCGCAACATGCCCCAGAAGCCCGGCGACAGCAGGTTGCGCCGCTGGGCAAACAGGCTGTTGAGATTGTTGCCGTTGTATTCGGTGCCCGTCTTCGGATCGCGAACCGAGAAGCTCATCTCGGTGGGTTGTGAGGCCACGCCCAGTTGATCCAGCAGGCGGATGAAGTTGGGGTAGGTCCAGTCGTTGAACACGATAAAACCGGTGTCGATGGCAAAACGTTCGCCCTTCACTTCAACATCAACCGTATGGCTGTGGCCGCCCACCCAGTCACTGGCCTCAAACACAGTAATGTCGTGCTTGCGGTTGAGCAGATAGGCGCAGGTCAGGCCGGAAATACCGCTACCGATGATGGCTATTTTCATGAAGATTCTTCTGTGTCAGGACGCGCCATGCGTTTGCCCAGGGCCAATTGCAGGCGTTTAGGCAAAGCCGCCAGTAAGCGAAGGACAGCGATAAAGGGGCCGGGAAAGGCGATTTCCAAAGGTCGTTTGTCGAGGCGGGTAGCGATGTAAGTGGCCGCTTTATTCACTGGCCAGCGCATTGGCATCGGGAAGTCATTGTGTTGGGTCAGCGGCGTATCGACGAAGCCCGGGCTGACCACCGTGACGTCGATACCCTCGTGGGCCACGTCGATGCGTAACGACTGAAACAGATAGCGCATCGCCGCTTTGGAGGCGCCATACGCTTCGGCGCGGGGCAGCGGCAAGTAGGTCACCGAGCTGCACACGGCCACCAGATGCGGCCGCTTGGCCTTGCGCAACAGCGGCAGCGCGGCTTCTACGCAATAGGCCGCGGAAAACACATTGGCGCGCATCACGCGCTCAATCATGTTGGCCTCGAAGTGGCCCGCGTCCAGATACTCGCAGGTGCCGGCATTCAAGATGACCTGATCCAGATAGCCCCAGACCTGCCCGATTTGTTCGCCGATGGCTCGAACCTGGAGCGGATCCGTCAGGTCGCCGGGTAGCGCCAGGACCTGTTGCGGGAACGCCGCGTGCAATGTCTCCAGAGCTTGGGCATTGCGCGCACTCACGGCCAGCAAATGGCCCTGATTCAACAGGATCTCTGCCAGAGCCGCGCCAATGCCGCTGCTGGCGCCGGTGAGCCAGATGCGCTTCATGCCAGCCTCCCTTTCAACCAGCCAATCGCGGGGCCCATCAGCGGCAGATGCTCATAGAGCAGGGCGCCTGCATCGAAATAGTCGCGGTGCTGGTAGACCTTCTCGTGCCACAGCAGGTGCGAACAACCAGCCACGTCTATGCGTTGGCCACGGCTCAGACGCGGGTGCCGATAGTGCAAGGTCCAGCGCAGATACCCGCTACCGTCCTGCACCGGGTCATAACCGTGAAAGGTGAAACCCAGCTCGCTGACGTTGGCGTAGAGTTGCGCAAAATAGGCTTGCAGCGCTGCCAGGCCGTGGATCTCATGCAGCGGATCCCGAAAGTGAATATCGTCGCTGTACAGCTCATGGAGCGTATGCAAATTGCTGGCATCCAGTGCGGCAAAACGGCGGGCGAAATCGTGCAGGAAGTCAGACACAGTGCCTCCCGCAACCCGATAGGTCGCCGTGCCGGGCTAAGCGGCTGATCCCGAGTGGGGCGGTGTCTATGGCATCGAGCATCTGACTCCCTCCTTTTCTTGTACAAAGAAAATATCTTGTACAGGTTTTTAGAGAATAGGGAGCGTGTTGTACAAGTCAATTAATTTGTATAACTATTTGCGCGATGGGGTGGTTTAGAAGGGCATAGGCGGGAGTTGCCGGTCGGGACGCGATGTTTAAAAGATCGCGAGGCAAGCTCGCTCGTATCAAACAGAAAATAACGGATTGATTCTAAAGGCCCTGTAGGAGCGAGCTTGCTCGCGATCTTTTGATCTTGATCCAAGAGCCCCTCACCCTAGCCCTCTCCCGAAGGAGAGGGAACCGATTGGGGGATGCTGAAGATACTCGCTGTCCTGTTTGCTGCGCGACAGCGCGGCGTCGTAGACAGGGCGGCAGCTCCTGCAGTTGGTGTTTTGCTTATGTGGGCCACACTGTGTCTAATTACGGGCTGTGAGCCTTATCCGGAGACGCTGGCGATGACCAACAGGGTGTTCAACTTTCCTATCGATGCAACGATTCAGGCCATTGGTGGGCGCTGGAAGTGCGCGATTCTTTGTCACCTGATGGAAGGCCCCAAACGCACAGGCGAGTTGCTGCGCCTTATGCAGCCCTTGTCATCGAAGGTGCTCACCGAGCAACTCAAGGAGTTGCAGGGCGACCACTTGATCGACCGTGAAGCGTTCCCGGGCAAGGTGCCCAAGGTGGTTTACCGGGTGACCGAGCTGGGTCGCACCTTGCAGCCGATTATCGATGCGATGTGTCAGTGGGGCGCGCTGCACGCGGGCAATCCGCTGCCCGCTGAATCTGCAGCGCAGGTCACTGAGGCCTGACTCAGGCCGGTTGGGTCAGTTGGCGCAGGTAGTTCACGTACCCTTGGGCGTTTTCTTCCAGTTGCGGCAGGTCAATGTCGTGCTCGGCGCCATAAAACACCCATGGCTTCACGGCCTGCGCGTCGATGTAGCGAATGGTGACTTGGAGCGGCCGTAGCAGTTCGTCAAGGCTGTAGCGGTAGCGCCCGCTGTCCAGATAATCCTCTTGCTTGATGCCCGCAGAAATCGCCATGGCGATGCGCTTGCCGGCCAACTGCCGTTGCCCTTCTGCGTGGCCGTAAGCGAAGTCATGGGTCAGTACTTCGTCTTGCCATTGCTTGAGCAGAGGCGGGGTGCTGAACCAGTAGAACGGGAACTGCCAGACGATCGAGTCATGGGCGCGGACCAGCGCCTGTTCGGCGTCTACATCGAGGGGGCCGCCATTCGGGTAGGCGTCATACAGGCGGTGCACAGTGACCTCCAGATCACTGGCCGCCAGGGCTTTCAACCAGGCGTGGTTTATCACCGATTTATCGAGGGTAGGGTGGGCAAGAATGATCAGGGTGCGCATGGTATCGGGCTCCAGGGGGTGAGGCGCGCAATCTATGGGCGCCTCGACATTCCCACAAGTACGCACCTTTTTGTAACTACCTCGGCCCATGCCCCCCTAAATCTGCTGGCGTTGCCGCCCAAAAAGTACAAACACCACCACCGCCAGCAGCGCGATGACCACGGCCGATGTGGTGAGCAGGACAGAGTGAGTACTCGAAAACGCCAGCTTGGCCGCTTCAATCAAGGCATTGCCCTGGGCGGCAGGCAGTTCACCGGCCACCACGTAACTGTCGCCAATGGATCTGGCGGCCCGTTCGGCCAGTGCTGGCGCCAGTTCAGCGGGCAGCGACAGGGTGCTGCCAAACACTTTGGACATGAACACCCCGAACACGGTGATGCCCAGGCCGGTGCCCAGTTCGTAAGCGGTGGCTTCCAGTGAACCGGCGGCGCCGCCCTTGCTGGCGTCTACCGAACCCATGATGGCAATCGACGAGGCGGTCAGGCCGATACTCAGCGCCAGCCCCAACACCGCCAACATGGCCGGCACAGCAATGCCGGCAGCATTGAAATCGGCAAAGGCGAGAAAACCCAACGCCCCGGCGGATGTGGCCAATGACAGGCTGGCGACCCCGCGCAAGCCAAAGCGGTTGGACAGATACCCGGCAACCGGGCCGCCCAGCGCTGCGGCGGCCATGATCGGGATCAGGAAGATCCCCGCCTGTAACGGCGTTTTGTCCAGCACGTATTGCAGCTCCATGGCCAGGGTCAGCTCCACGCCTGCCAGCGCGCCGATGGTCACCAGCGCCATGATCATGCCGCCCAGCAGCGCCGGGTGGGCGAACAGCGACAGGTCCAGCATCGGCGTGGCAGAGCGCAGTTGCTGGCGAGCGAACAGCACCAGCAGCGCAAGCCCGGCCACCATCACCAGCATGGCGAACAGCAGCGATTGCGTGGCGCCGATACTGGCCTTGATGCCATAAACCACGCCGATGATCCCGGCGATGAGTACCAGCGCCTGGCCGACGGCCCACTTGCCGGGTGTGGTGTGCTCGACGCGTGGCAACAGCACAAACACCACCGGGATCACCACCGCCATGATCGGGACGTTGATCAAAAACACCGACCCCCACCAGAAGTGCTCAAGCAGCGCGCCACCGATCAGCGGGCCCACCGCGGCGCCCGCCGCGCCCACGGTGCCCCAC
>NZ_WIVR01000075.1:0-22019 GCF_009600525.1 Pseudomonas sp. FSL R10-1350 | reverse complement strand
CGCCATCAGAGCCCAGCCGCGCCCAACTGCCGCCGCCCAAGGCCAATACCACGGCATCCGGCTTGAGTTGTTTTTCGCCCTCGGGGCTGTCGATGCGCAACTGGCCGTCGGCTTGCCAGCCCAGCCAGCGGTGGCGGGTGTGGATAACTACGCCGGATTCGCGCAGGCGCTTGAGCCAGGCGCGCAGCAGCGGCGCGGCTTTCATGTCGGTGGGGAACACCCGGCCCGAACTGCCGACAAAGGTTTCGATGCCCAGGTCGTGGATCCACTGGCACAAGGCGTCGGCATCAAACGCCCGTAGCAACGGCGCCATGTGCGGCGCCCGCTCGGCATAACGCGACAAAAACGCCGGGTAAGGTTCGGAATGGGTGATGTTCATGCCGCCGACACCTGCGAGCAAAAACTTGCGGCCGACCGACGGCATGCCGTCAAACAGATCAACCTGCACGCCCGCCTGGCTCAACACTTCGGCAGCCATCAAACCGGCGGGGCCACCGCCAATAATGGCGACGTGCGGGGAAGGGGAGGACGTGGGTTCAGTCATGGCAAGGCTGCAAATCGGCGAAATAAGCCGGGCATTCTACCTGAGGAACACCTAATACCCTGTGTAGGAGCGAGCTTGCCTCGCGATCTTTTGATCTTTTTAAAGATCGCGAGGCAAGCTCGCTCCTACACAGGCAAGGGCTGTACGAAAAACGTACAGCTTTCTGTAGGCCATACGCCACGTGGCCTGCAAGGGCTTTCACTCAGGTTATCCACAGGCAGTTCCACAGGCATTGTGGGTAAAAGACCCACAGCTTAATGACCGCCTGATGACAGCCAGACCTTCTGCGCGCTGTGGTGCAAGATCCCGTGCCGCCGCGCCAGCGCTTTGCGGTCTTTGCTGTAGCCGCCGCCAATCACGCCCATCACCGGAATATCCCGGCCCAGACAATGGCGCATCACGCTTTCATCCCGTGCCGCGACACCTTCATCGGTCAGCTTCAAATAGCCCAAGGCATCGTCTTTATGCACATCCACGCCTGCGTCGTACAACACCAGATCCGGCTGATACAGCGGCAACAGGTAATTGAGCGCCTCGTCGACCACCTGCAAATACTCGGTGTCGCCCATGCCCATGGGCAGGCCGATGTCCCAGTCGCTTTGCGCCTTGCGAGCCGGAAAATTCTTTTCACAGTGCAGGGAAACGGTAATGGCCTCCGGCGTATGTTCAAGGATCCGCGCCGTACCATCGCCCTGATGCACGTCACAGTCGAAGATCAGCACGCGGTTCACCCGGCCGCTTTCCAGCAAATAATGGCTGATCACCGCCAGGTCATTGAAGATGCAAAAGCCCGCCGGGTGATCGTAGTGGGCGTGGTGGGTGCCTCCGGCCAAGTGGCAGGCCAGCCCGTGTTCAAGGGCCTGTTCGGCGGCCAGCAGTGAGCCGCCCACGGCGCGAATGGTCCGCCGCGCCAGGGCTTCGCTCCAGGGCAAACCCAGGCGGCGTTGATCTTCGCGGGCCAGTTCGCCGGCCATGTAGCGCTCGATATAGGCGCGGTCATGGGCCAGCGCGAGGATATCCACAGGGCACAGTTCGGGGCGCAGCAAATCGGCATCGCGGGTCAGCCCGGTGTCGATCAGGTGATCGTGCAGCAGGCGGAACTTGTCCATCGGGAAGCGATGCTCCGCGGGGAACTGGGGGCTGTAGTCTTCGTGGTAGATCAGCGGTACGGGCATAAGGATTTCACGTCGGAACGAGCGCTGGATATTAACAGCGCTGTACACTGCTGGGCATGTGCAAAGCCCGGTAACCACTGGAGAGGCCTGATGGAGCAGATCAAAGAGCTGGAAAGTCCGCGTTTGCGCCTGCGCCCCTGGCGTGACACTGACTTGCCAGAGTTCGCTGCCCTGTGCGCTGACCCGCAGGTGATGCGGTACTTCCCGGCGGCCCTGAGTCGCCTCGAAAGCGCAGCCCTGATTGGCCGTTTTCGCGGTCACTTTGCCGAATACGGCTACGGTATGTGGGCATTGGAGCGTAAAGACACCGGCGCCTTTATTGGCTGTACCGGGCTGTTAAATGTCAGTTTTGCCGCTGCATTCACCCCGGCCGTTGAAATAGGCTGGCGACTGGCGCCTGAACATTGGGGGTTGGGCTACGCCAGTGAGGCGGCCTGGGCGGTGTTGCGCTGCGCCTTTGATCGGCTGGCGCTGGATCAAGTGGTGTCGTTCACCAGCGAACCCAACCTGCCATCGCAAAAGGTCATGCAGGCCATCGGCATGCAGCGTGACCTGGACGGCGACTTTGAACATCCCAAGCTGGTTGAAGGTCATCCACTAAGGCCGCATGTGCTGTATCGCATTTCACGGGCACAGTGGCTGGAAACGTTGCACGGTTAAACGGGCTGAGGCCTGAGCCGAAATTTTTTGTTGGCCGACGTAGCGAAGATTACGACGGTATTGCTCTGTGTGAGGAGAGTCTGAATGAGCCAAGTATTGGATGATCTGGTCAACTTGTTGACCCTGGAACCGATTGAAGAGAACCTCTTTCGCGGTAGCAGCCAGGACTTGGGCTTTCGCCAGCTGTTCGGCGGTCAGGTGCTGGGGCAATCGTTGTCGGCCATGAGCCAGACCGTAGAAGACGCTCGGCACGTGCACTCATTGCACGGCTATTTTTTGCGCCCCGGCGATGCCAGCTTGCCGGTGGTGTACCAGGTTGACCGGGTGCGTGATGGCGGCAGCTTCAGCACCCGCCGGGTGACAGCCATCCAGAAGGGCCAACCGATCTTCACCAGCAGCGCGTCGTTTCAATACGATGAGAACGGCTTTGAACATCAAAACCCGATGCCCGACGTGGTGGGGCCGGAAAACCTGCCATCCGAGCTTGAGATGATTCGCCAGCGCGCGGACCTGATCCCTGAATCAATGCGTGAAAAGCTGCTGTGTGCCAAGCCCATCGAGTTCCGCCCGGTGGTCGGTGAAGACCCGTTCAACCCCCAGGTCAGCGACCCGATCAAATACGTGTGGTTTCGCGCCGACGGCACCTTGCCCGACAACCTGGCTCTGCATAAATACCTGCTGGCCTACGCCTCGGACTTCGGCTTGCTGACCACCTCGCTGCTGCCCCATGGCAAAGGCGTGTGGCAACGCGACATGCAAGTGGCCAGCCTCGACCACGCGCTGTGGTTCCACGGCGAGCTGCGCATGGATGACTGGTTGCTCTACGCCATGGACAGCCCGTGGGCCGGTAACTCGCGCGGGTTCTCGCGCGGCAGTGTCTACAACCGCGCGGGTAAACTGGTCGCCTCGGTGACGCAGGAAGGCCTGATCCGCCACCGCAAGGACTGGGCATGACACTCAAGGACATCAAGCATTGGGTGTTCGACATGGACGGCACCCTGACCCTCGCCGTGCATGACTTTGCGGCGATTCGTCAGGCATTGGGCATCCCGCCCGAAGACGACATCCTGACCCACCTCAACGGCTTGCCCGCTGACGAAGCGGCCGCCAAGCATGCCTGGTTGCTGGAGCATGAGCGCGAACTGGCATTGGCTTCCACGCCAGCGCCGGGCGCAATCGAGCTGGTGCGCGACCTGGCTGCCCGTGGTTACCGCCTGGGCGTGTTGACGCGTAACGCTCAAGAGCTGGCGCACATCACCCTCAAGGCGATTGGTCTGGATCAGTGCTTTGCGCCGCAGGACGTATTGGGGCGCGAGAACGCCGCGCACAAACCCGACCCGGATGGCCTGCTGCAGTTGGCGCAAGCCTGGGCTGTTGCGCCGTCGGACATGGTAATGGTGGGCGACTACCGCTTTGACCTGGCATGCGGCCGTGCGGCCGGGAGCAAAACGGTGTTGGTCAACGTCCCGGACAACCCGTGGCCCGAACTGACCGACTGGCACGCCAAAGACTGCGCCGAACTTCATCAACTGCTGAATTGACTCCCCGCCTGTAGGAGCGAGCTTGCCTCGCGATCTTTTAAACGATCAAAAGATCGCGAGGCAAGCTCGCTCCTACAAAGCAGGGCGAACTTACCTTGCGAACAGCGCCTTTTGCCCTTCTGGCGAGGTGAACATTTCATCGCCGTTGTGGCCAACCCCCGGCACTTCAACCAAGCGTTGGTTGAGCCCCTGCGGATGGCGTTGGGTCAGGTAGTCAAAGTAGTTGTGCCCGCGTATCAAGCGATATGCACCCTGAGCTTCGGCTTCGCAGCTTTTATCCAGCGCCGGATGGTTGGGGTCGGTGTCTTTGGCTCCGAGCAAATAGGTAATGTCGCGGCTCACATAGTTTTGCTCAAGCGTGTGGTGCTTTTGCCCGGCCACGTAGGTGGGTAAGTCTTTAAGCCCGTATTTCCAGTTATTGAAACCGGGACAGTTGGCCGGATCAAAGGCAGGCACCGGGCGCTGCTTGTCGAAATAAGCGTAGGACGACGGGTTGGCAATCACGTAACGCACCTTGATGCCTTCGGCCTCCAGGGCTTTGTCCGCCTGGGTGGTTAGGGCATAGCGCTGCGCCACTTGTGCTCCGCCCGAATGCCCGGCGATGACCACTTCGCGCAAGTTAGGGAACAACTTGCGGTCGCCCAGGCGTTGCAGGATCTGGTCGATGGCCGCGTAAGAACTCAATGGCGTGGGGCTGATCGCGGGCTCACCGGCCATCCAGTCATTGGCGTGCCAGCGCAGTACATCGTTGGGCAACGTGTGGCGGGTGCCATCGCTTTCGTTGAGAAACTGCGGCGCAATCACCAGGGTTGTGGATAACTGTCCGGCTTGCGTCGCGGCTTTTTCGCCACTCTCCAGATAGGTTTGCGCATTGCGCAAGCGGCCATGGATCACAATCAGCGCCCGCTGCACAGCGGGCAACGGTTGATTCCAGTTTTGACTGAGCCCGATATTCAGCTCGCTCGTGCCGATCTTCATCTGATCGGGGCTTAACACTTTGACCCCGTGTTCTGCGGCTATTGCCGAAGAACACGCGAGCACCAGACCGACGACTGCCATCAACCGTTTTGCCATTTAAAGCCTCGCTGCCGAAAAGGTGTCGCACTGATTAATATCACCGTTGGCAAAACCGGTCTTGAACCACCTCACGCGTTGCGCAGAAGTGCCATGGGTGAATGAGTCGGGCATTACGCGCCCTTGTGACTGCTGTTGTAAACGGTCATCACCAATGGCAGTGGCAGCATTTAGAGCGGACTCAATGTCGCCCGGTTCCAGCCAGTCGTGACGTTTTTGCGCAAGGTTGGCCCACACCCCGGCCAGGCAGTCAGCTTGCAGTTCCTGGCGTACCAGCAAACCGCCGTCACCTTCCATGCGTTTGCCTTGCTGGCGGGCCATCTGCATTTTTGACGAAACTCCCAACAGCGTTTGCACGTGATGCCCCACTTCATGGGCGATCACATACGCCTGGGCAAAATCCCCGGCGGCCTTGAAGCGTTGGGCCATCTCCTGGAAGAAACTCATGTCCAGGTAAACCTTCTGGTCAGCCGGGCAATAAAAAGGCCCGCTGGCCGCCGTGGCAAAGCCGCAGGCCGAACTGACCTGGCCGCGAAAGAGCACCAGCGTCGGGTCTTTATACGTGCGACCTGACTGTTGAAACACCTGGCGCCAAGTGTCTTCGGTGTCGCCCAGAATCGCCCGTACAAAGTCTGCTTGCTGATCATTGGCAGGCGGCGCATGGCCTGCTTGCTGCGTCACCTGAGGTGACGACTGCTCCGTCAGTTGGCCACTGAGCTGGCCGAGAATCTGCAAAGGGTCCTGACCGGTGAGCAGGCCAATCCCGACAATCACCACCACCGCCATCAGGCTCAAGCCTTTACCGCCGCCGATGCGCATTCCTCCACCGCCACCGGTACGTTGATCGCGCACGTCTTCAACGTTGTCGCTACGGCGGCCTTTTTTCCATTGCATGGAGGAATCCTCTGATAAATCTGTTTATTGAGTGTTGCTGCTCGGTAGGCACAGCGCCAGCCCGGCTGTCAGACGTTTGTTGAGCGGTGGATAAGTATGGACGTTGGTCGGATGACTTCACAGAGTTGGGCTACATGCCGAGTCGACTGCTTGTAGGTTTGGGCTGACTGACTAAAGGGAGGGCGGAACGTAGGGTGGGCGTGACATTTTTCGTCATGCCCGAGGTTCCCATGCAAAAGAATAATCACGATTTTCCAGGGCCGGCCGAGACGAATGGCTTTGCGCACGTGGTGAAAATGATCAAAAGTGCTCAGCAAAGCGCCGCCATGGCTGTGAATGCGCATCTGATTGAGCTTTATTGGCAAGTCGGTGCTTTTATCAGTCAAAAACTTGAACACGCTGAATGGGGCGATTCTGTTGTCGAGCAACTGGCGGCCCATATTGCCCACACTCAGCCTGGCCTTAGAGGCTTTACCCGTCGAAATTTATTTCGCATGCGTCAATTTTATGAAGCGTACAAGGCAGAGGAACATTTAGTGTCAGCGCTGCTGACACAAATGCCCTGGACGCATCATTTAATGCTGCTGAGCCAATGCTCAATGGCACAGCAGCGAGCGTTCTATATGCGTACGGCAATCGCTCAAAAGTGGTCGAGTCGTGAGTTGGGGCGCCAACTGCAAAGCGCATTATTCGAGAGAACGATCATTCAGCCTGCAAAGCTTTCGCCTGCCTTAAAAGAGCGTATAGAGGACGTTACGAGCATTTTTAAAGACGCTTATGTTCTGGAGTTTCTCCAATTACCCAAGGGGCACAGTGAGTCAGGTTTGCATCAGGGTTTGCTTGGGCATCTAAAAGCATTTCTGACCGAGTTGGGGCATGACTTCTGTTTTGTTGGTTCGCAGTACCCATTGCAGGTTGGCGCTCGTGACTTTGTGGTAGATCTGGTGCTGTTTCACCGAGGTTTGAATTGTCTGGTCGCGATTGAATTAAAGGTCGGGCGCTTCGAACCCGAGCACCTCGGCAAACTCAATTTCTACCTTGAAGCCCTGGACCGGGATCATCGCAGGCCACACGAGAATCCGGCGATTGGGGTTTTATTGTGTGCCAGTAAAGAGGATGAAGTGGTTGAATACGCGCTGAACCGCTCATTGTCCCCGGCATTGATCGCCGAATATCAGACGCATTTGCCGGACAAGAGGCTGTTGCAAGCCAAGCTCCACGAGTTTTATCTGCAAAACGTTCCTGTCGACGATGCGTGACCGCGTCCAGCCCTGCTCGGAGTTTTTACCCCTGTGAACATCGATACCCGCATCAAATACCGTCATCTGGTGTGCTTTCTGGAGATGGCACGCCAAGGCAGTTTGGCGCGGGCGGCGGATGTGTTGGCGGTGAGCCAGCCGGCCATGTCCAAAACCCTCAAGGAGCTTGAAGAGCTGCTGACGGTGACTCTGTTTGTGCGCAGCAAAAGCGGTATCCGTCTGACCGAGGCCGGGGTGGCTTTCCTGCGTTATGCGACGCCGTCGGTGCAGGCTTTACGCGAAGGGGTGAACGCCTTGCGCGGGGGGGAATACTCCGGGGGGACGGTGCGGCTGGGGGTGTTGTCCACCGTTGAGAGCCTGCTGGTGCCTGAGTTGGTGAGCCGCCTGCATGCCCGCCATTCGGCGCTGGTGGTGAGTATCGTGACCGGGCCGAGTGCGTATCTTTTGTCGCAGTTGCGTGTCGGTGATGTCGATCTGGTGATTGGGCGCATGACCGACAGCCCGGAAATTCAGGGCATGAACTTTGAACACCTGTACAGCGAATCGATGACCCTGGTGGTGCGGCCGGGCCATCCGTTGCTGCAGGGCCCGCTGGACCGTAGCCAGCTGGAGCGCTACCCGCTGGTGTTGCCACTGGCCAACACCACCATCCGCACCTTTGCCGACAGCCTGTTTGTGCAGTGCGGCATCAGCCAGTCGCGCCAGCGTCTGGAAACCCTGTCAGTCACGGTGAGCCGCCGCTACGTGCTGCGTAACGATGCGGTGTGGATAGCCCCGCTGGATGCCGTGCGCCTGGACCTGGCCAGCGGCGAACTGCATGAAATTGACCTGGGCCAGCGTGAGCCGGGCGGTTCGATCGGCATTTGCAGTAACGCCCATGTGCCCATGTCGGTGGCGGCCCAAGGCTGTGTCGAGGTGCTGCGTGAGCTGGGGCAGGCCTATGCCGAAGGTGTTTATCCATAACCACTTGGTTATGTTATGGGTTGGCCTTTTCAATAGTGCTTGAACCTCTGTTGTTTAAAACTGGCGCCTGGCCTTTATAAAAACAACAGGAGATCGACATGTCTGATGCAGACAGCCGGCGCTTTATCATCCGTGACCGCAACTGGCACCCCAAAGCCCTGACCCCTGACTACAAAACCTCGATTGCCCGTTCCCCGCGCCAGGCGCTGGTGAGCATTCCGCAATCGGTCAGTGAAACCAGTGGCCCTGATTTTTCCCACCTCAAATTCGGCAAGTTCGACAACGACCTGTTGTTGAACTTCAACAATGGCGGTTTGCCGGTCGGTGAGCGGATTTTGCTCTCGGGTCGTGTCTGCGACCAATACGGCAAGCCGATCCCGCACACCTTGGTAGAGATCTGGCAAGCCAACGCCGGTGGCCGTTATCGTCACAAAAACGACCGCTATCTGGCCCCGCTGGACCCCAACTTTGGTGGCGTGGGCCGCACGCTCACGGACAGCCAGGGTTATTACAGCTTCCGTACCGTCAAACCCGGTCCTTACCCGTGGCGTAACGGCCCCAATGACTGGCGCCCGGCGCATATTCACGTGTCGATCAGCGGCCCGTCGATTGCCACGCGCTTGATTACCCAGTTGTATTTCGAAGGCGATCCGCTGATCCCGATGTGCCCGATCGTCAAGTCGATTGCCAACCCTGAGGCGGTGCAAAGCCTGATTGCACGGCTGGACATGGGCGCCGCCAATCCGATGGATTGCCTGGCCTATCGCTTTGACATCGTGCTGCGCGGTCAGCGCAAGACTCACTTCGAAAACTGCTGAGGAGCCTCGTCATGCCTATCGAACTGCTACCCGAAACGCCATCGCAAACGGCTGGCCCTTACGTGCATATCGGCCTGGCGCTGGCCGCCGCCGGTAACCCGTCCCGCCCGGAAGAAATCTGGAACGACATGGCCAAGCCTGACGCGCCGGGCGAGCACATTGTGCTGGTCGGCAACGTCCATGACGGCAATGGCCATTTGGTCCGCGACTCCTTCCTGGAGTTCTGGCAAGCCAACCACGAAGGCGTTTACGACGAACACTTCGACGCCGAGAAGCCTTTCAACAGCTTCGGCCGTACCGCCACAACCTTTGATGCCGGGGAATGGACGCTCAACACGATCAAGCCGGGTGTGGTCAAAAATGCTGCCGGTGTGCCGATGGCGCCGCACATCAACGTGTCGCTGTTTGCCCGCGGGATCAACATCCATTTGCAGACCCGCCTGTACTTCAGCGACGAGCCGGAGGCCAACGGCAAATGCCCGGTGCTCAACCTGATCGAGCAACCGCAACGCCGTGAAACCCTGATTGCCCATCGCTGCGAAGTGAACGGCAAACCGGCGTACCGTTTTGATATCTATATTCAAGGCCCGAACGAAACGGTGTTCTTCGATTTTTAAGGGCTGCATGTGGGAGCAGGCTAACCCGCCTGACTCCCACCTCAATGACTCACTCGTACTGCGTCACCCCCGCCATATGCCGCCCGGCGATGTAGCCAAACGTCAGGGCCGGCCCAAGATTTATCCCACCCGCCGGGTAGTACCCGCCCATGATGCTGGCCATGTCCGTGCCTGCCGCATACAAGCCTTTTATTGCCTGACCGTCTGCGTTCAGCACTTGAGCGTGTTCGTTGGTTTTGAGCCCGGCAAAGGTGCCAAAGCAGCCGGGTTCTACCTTGACCGCGTAAAACGGTCCTTTGCTGATCGGCGCCACGCAAGGGTTGGGCTGATGCAGCGGGTCGCCTTGCTTGCGGTTGTACGGGGTTGAGCCGCGCCCAAATTGTGGGTCCTGGCCTGTTTGCGCGTGGCGGTTGTAGTCGTCCACGGTGGTTTGCAAGCCCTTGGCGTCAATGCCACACACGCGGGCCAGGCCTTCTAGGGTGTAGGCGCTTTTCAGGTAGCCGGACTGGATAAACGGCCCCACGGGGATAGGAAACGGCCGCGAGATGCCGAGCCCGTAGCGGCGCTGGAAGTCATGGGTGCAGATCAACCACGAAGCGACCGGTTCACCGGCTGGTGCTTGTTCCACCATGGCGGTGACGTAATCGTAGTAGCCATTGGCTTCGTTGACGAAGCGCTGACCGTTGCTCAATACGCCAATGATTCCCGGCTTGGCGCGTTCAATGATGTGCGGAAAGTGCCCTATGCTGCCGTCGCTGTGTGTGACGCGGGACACCGGAGCCCAGGCGACCGTGGAGTGCAAGTCGCTGTTGATCTGCCCGCCAGCGCTTTCACCGAGGGTCAGACCATCGCCATTGACGCCCAGCGGCGGCAGGGCCAAGTGTTCGTGGCCGGTCGGTGTGCGCGGAAACAGCGCCTTGCGCCGCTCAATATCATTGGCAAAGCCCCCGGCGGCCAGCACCACCGCTTTGCGGGCACGAATGCGGATGTCCCCGCGTGCTGTCTTGACCACCGCGCCAGTAACGCCTGCCTCGTCCTGAGTGAGTGATGTGACCGGTGCGGATTCCCACAGCAATACGCCCAAGTCTTCAGCCGACTTGGCCAGTCGCGCCACCAGCGCCACGCCGTTGACCAATTGCAAGGCGCGGCCATGCAGGGCGAGGTCAATCAGGTGGCGGCCAAAGCGCTTGGTCACGTGCCAGGCTGCCGGCAGTGAGCGTGTCAGGTTGAGAAAGGCCGCCAGGTCTGGTCCGGCCATGATCGGCATGCCCATAAAACTGGTTTCGCGCATGGTTTTGCGCAGCCGCTTGAGCAGCTTTCCAACCTCGCGGCCGTTATAGGGCGCGGCGATCACCGAGCGCCCGCCAGTCCCGGCGCCAGGGGTGTCGCCGTGGATGTCGGCAATGGCGTTGCCATCGGCAAACTGCAAGCGGGTATGGCGCTCGAAGAACGCCACCATTCGCGGGCCAGCCTCCAGAAACGCGTCAATCATGGCCGGGTTGTAACGCTCGCCCAATTCATGCTTGAGGTAGGTGCGCGGCAATTCTACGTCTTCAATGATCCCGGCGCGTTTAGCCAGCGGGTTGCACGGCACCCAGGCCCAACCGCCGGACCAGGCCGTGGCACCGCCGAAGACCGCATCCTTTTCGACCACGATAACTTTTTGCCCGTGCCAGGCGGCCGTGACGGCTGCGGACAAACCGGCCGCACCGGAGCCGACAATCAGCACATCACAGTCGATAACGTCAGGTTGAGGGGCTGCGGTCATGGTGGGGCTCCGGATTGAATCGTTTTTGGAATTGAGTTCCAAAATATAAAGATTTGCTCTAAAAATAACAACCCCGAGTGTGTTTGTTCAGTTCCAGCTTTTGCGTTTGCGGGTTTACCTTTTAGAATCCTTTCATTTGCGAGGGCTTTGTATGGCTGGCAGTCAGATCGAACGGGTGTTCAGTGTGCTTGAGAGCCTCACGCAGGAGCCGCGCGGCGTGCCGATGCAGACGCTTGCCGAGCAATTGGGCATCCCTAAAAGTGCGACCCACCGCTTGCTTACCGAGTTGGTGCGGTTGGGCTATGTGCGGCAAAACAGCGAGAACAGCCGTTACCATCTGTCGACCAAACTAGTCGCCATGGGCTTTCAATACCTGGCCAGCAGCGGGGCCGACATTGTGCAGCCGATCCTTGATCGGCTCGCCCAGGAAACCGGCGAATTGGTGCGTTTAGGCGTCGTGGACGGTGAGCGCCTGACCTGGATCGCCAAGTCCCAGGGCGCCCGCTCTGGCTTGCGCTATGACCCGGATATGGGCCGCGATGCGCCGCTGTATTACACCGCGTCCGGGCATGCCTGGCTGGCCAGCATGAGCGATGCCATGGCTTTGGCACAGGTTGAACGCCAGGGCATTACGCCCCCCGAAGGCGTGGGGCCGAATGCGCCGCACTCTAATGTGGAGTTGCTCGAGCGTCTGCGTATCGCCCGCGAGCAGGGCTATGCCTGCGTAGAAGAAAGCTCGGCGATTGGCACCAGCGCCATTGCTGCCGTGGTGCGCAGCCCGCTGGGCAAGCATGTGGTCGGCGTGTTGAGTGTGGCAGGCCCCAGTGCACGCCTGCCTCAGGCCCGCTTGCACGAGCTGGCGCCATTGTTGCTGCAGTTCACCGAGGAGTTGTCAGTGGCCTGCCAGGCATCTGAACTGTTCGATGCCTGACGGCTAAATTGAACGGAGTGGTTAATTTATCTTGCAAGAAAGTGGAACCAGATTCTAAATTAATCGGAATTCTGTGATTCCATAATTCTTACAAGAGGATCAGCATTTTGAACGCTCCACTGCGTATCGCTTTGGTGGGCGCCGGCATCATGGGCCGCCAGCACCTTCATCATCTAAAAGGCCTCGACAGCGCTGTGCTCTGCGCGGTCGCAGACCCTGCGCCGCAGTCGGCCGGGTTTGCGGCGCAATGCGGGGTCGAATGGTTTGCTGACACGGCGCAGATGTTGGCGGCCGCAAAGCCCGATGGCGTGATCATCGCAAACCCCAACACCTTGCACGTGAGCACGGCGCTGACCTGCCTGGCAGCGGGTGTGCCGGTGTTGCTGGAGAAACCCGTAGGCGTGGATCTGGCAGAAGTGCGTACGCTGGTGGCGGCGTCGCGGGACAGTGGCGTGCCGGTGTTGGTGGGCCATCATCGACGCCACAACCCGCTGATTGTGCGGGCGCATGAGCTGGTGCACAGCGGGGCGCTGGGGCGTCTGAGTACGGTGACTGCGTTGTGGCAACTGCAAAAGCCCGAGAGCTATTTCGATATCCCGTGGCGGCGTGAGGCCGGTGCGGGGATGCTGCTGACCAACCTGATCCACGACCTGGATCTGCTGCGCCAATTGTGTGGCGAAGTGCGACAGGTGCAGGCCATCACCAGCAATGCCGTGCGCGGCTATGGCAATGAGGACTGTGCGGCGGTCTTGCTGCAATTTGAAAACGGTGCTCTCGGTACGTTGACCGGCTCTGATGCCGTGGCCGCACCCTGGAGCTGGGAACTGGACTCGGGTGAAAACCCGGTGTATCCGCGCCAGAGCGATCAACCCTGCTATTTGCTGGCAGGCACCGGCGGGGCGTTGAGCATTCCGCAGCTCAAACGCTGGCATTACGCCGAGGACGGCGCGGGCTGGCACCAGCCGTTGCTGGTCGAGCAAGAAGCCTTCAAGCCCGATGAAGCCCTGCGTTTGCAACTGGAACATTTTGTTCGGGTGATTCGACGCGAGGTTGCGCCGTTGGTGAGTGCGGCGGATGCCGCCCGCACCCTGGCGCTGATTGAAGCCATTCGTGAAGCCGCTGCCACTGGCCGGGCCTGCGCCCCAGCCCCTATCGACGCCTGAAAGAGCCCACTATGAATTCTCGTCCTTTGTCCCTTGCTGCCCTGACCGTGCTGGAAGTCTCGCCGGTCGACATGATCGACATTGCCGCCCGCACCGGCTACAGCCATGTCGGTCTGCGCCTCGAACCTGCCACGCCAGAGGAGTATCACTTCCCGCTGGTCAATGACCCGGCTTTACGCAGGCAAACCCTCAAGCGCCTGCACGACACCGGCATCAAAGTGCTCGATATCGAGATTCTTCGCTTGAAGCCGCAGACCTGCGTGTCAGATTTCGACAAGATCCTGTCTGTGGGCGCTGAATTCGGCGCCACCGAGTTGCTGGTCGCCGGCAATGACCCCGATGAACAACGCATGACCGATAACTTTGCGCAATTGTGTGACTTGAGTCGCCCTTACGGGATCTATCCTCATCTTGAGTTCATGCCGTGGACCGATGCCAAGAACCTGCAGCAGGCGGTGCGGGTGGTTGAGCAGGCGGGCCGCGTCAATGGCTGCGTATTGGTCGATGCCTTCCATTTCAACCGCTCTGGCTCAAGCCTTGAAGACCTGAGCCGGGTAGAGCCGTCGCGCATGCGCTATATGCAGTTGTGCGACGTGGCGGGGCCAACGCCCGATGACATGCAGGAAATTTTGCGCCAGGCGCGTAATGAGCGGCGTTTTCCTGGCGACGGTGACTGCGATTTGCTCGGCTTGCTGAGATTACTGCCCAAAGACATACCGCTGAGTCTTGAAATTCCCTGCGTAGAACTTCAGGCACAAGGCGTCAGCGCCGAACAACGGGCGCAATGGGCGATTGATAAAACCCGGGTGCTTTTGCAACAGCTGTAGTGCGTAGCGCCCGGATGCGGGTGGCTGAGTGCTGTGAGTCCATTGCTCCACATTGAGGTGTTCGATGACATTGCCTACGCCACTCTCAGGCGTTAACCAGCCACTCAAGGGCATTCTGCTGATCGTGATCGCGACGGCGTTGTTCTCCAGTCACGACGCGCTCTCCAAGTACTTGAGCGGTTTGTACCCCGTAGTGATGGTGGTGTGGGCGCGCTATATGGTGCACACCTTGCTGATGGCCAGTTACTTCTTGCCGCAGTCGGGGCTACGGGTGCTGCGCAGCAAGCGCCCGTTGCTGCAGGTGTACCGGGCGATCTGCTTGCTGGGCTCCGGGCTGTTCTTCACCTTCGGGCTGCTGTACATCCCGTTGGCTGAAAACACCGCGGTTAACTTTTTGGCGCCGTTATTGGTGGCGGCCCTGTCCGGGCCGTTGCTGGGCGAAAAAGTCACCCGGGGGCAATGGATTGCAGTGAGTTGCGGGTTTATCGGCGTGGTGGTGATCATCCATCCGGGGGGCGACTTGTTTACCCCGGCGGTGTTGCTGCCGATGTCGGCGGCGCTGTGTTTCAGTTGCTACCAGATCCTCACGCGCAAACTCAGCCTGTACGACACACCGACCACCAGTAACTTTTTTGCCGGCTTGTTTAACGCACTGGTACTGAGTGCGCTGGTGCCGTTCTTTTGGCAGACGCCGACCTTGGTGCATGGCCTGGAAATGCTCGCGCTTGGCTCCCTGGGCATGACCGCGCACTTGCTCCTGACGCAGTCGTTCCGCCTCGCCGCCCCGGCATTGCTGGCGCCTTTCAGTTACTGCCAGATTGTGTTTTCCGGGTTGCTGGGCTGGCTGCTGTTCAACCACACGCCGGACCTGACCTCACGGATTGGCATCGCGATTGTCTGCATCAGCGGGTTGGCGGCGGCTTGGCAACAGCGGAAGAAAAGGGCGGTTTAAGATTGTGATAATTGGCGGTCCTGCGGCCCGCATCGCAGCCTCGTTCCTCGGCAGCGACTACAGCCCCTCTTCCTAAGAAGAGGGGCTGATCGAACTCAAACCTGCGGGATTTTTCGCGGTGCCATGAAGTACATCCACGTCAGCGCAATGAAGTACATCGCCGGAATCATGGTGAACAACACGGTGTAGTTGTTGTTGGTGACGGTCAGTACATAACCCACGATTTGCGTCATGAACATGCCGCCGATGGCCGCGCACATGCCGCCAAAGCCGAACACCGTGCCCATCATGTGTTTAGGCGTGTAGTCCATCACCATGCTCCACACGTTGGCGGTCCAGGCCTGGTGCGCGCCCAGGGCCAATGCGATGGCGCCCACGGCAACCCACAGTTGGCTGGAGCCAGCGGCCATGACCACGCCGATGATGCATATCGCACACAGGAACATCGACACCAGCCGTGCCTTGACCGCCGCCATGCCGCGACTGATCAGCATCGAAGACAAAATCCCGCCACCGACGCTGCCGAAGTCGGCCGTGACGTAGATGATGATCAACGGGATGCCCATCTGCGTCACGTTGATGCCCAGGTTGTATTGCTGGTTCAAGAACGGCGGCAGCCAGTACAGGTAGAACCAGAACACCGGTGCGGTCAGCGAGTAAGACAACGCAAAGGCCCAGGTCCCGCGCATTTTCAGGATCGTGCCGAAACTGACTTTCTGTTGCTCCGGTTCTTTTTCGCTCTGGATGTAGTCCAGTTCCTGTTTGCTCACCGTTGGGTGCTCTTCAGGGTTGTAGTACTTCAGCCCCCAGAAGATCAGCCAGATACCGCCCAACGCCGCCATGCACAGAAACGCTGCCTGCCAGCCCCACACATGCAGCACCAGAGGCAACAGCATCGGGGTGAACATGGCGCCGACGTTGGTCCCGGCGTTGAAGATACCGCTGGCCACTGCGCGCTCACCGGCGGGGAACCACAGGCGCGTTGTTTTCACACAGGCCGGGTAGTTGGCGGCTTCGGTCAGGCCGAGAATAAAGCGGCACATCATAAAGCCGACGGCCGAGGTGGCCAGGCCGTGGGCGCCGGTCGCCAGGCTCCACAGCAACACGGCGCAGAAGAACACGCGTTTGACGCCGACCCGGTCGATCAACCGACCTTGCAGGACGAAGCCAATGGCGTAACCCACCTGAAACCAGAAGTTGATGTTGGCGTAGTCCATCGCCGTCCAGCTCATTTCCTTGGCCAGAATCGGTTGCATCACGCCCAGTGCGGCGCGGTCGATGTAGTTCAGCGTGGTCGCGAAAAACACCAGGGCGAGCATGCCCCAGCGGGTTTTACCAATGGCCATGGCGCCGCGGATCTTGTCGCCAATACCGGCGTGCGGGGTGCTTTGGGCAGAGTTGGCGTGTGTCGATTGAGAAGGGGTCATGGCTATTTACCCGTCCGTTGAAAGGTCGGGTACCACGCAGGCGGCAGAGCAAAGCAGAGCGTCATATCAATAAGAGCAAGCATGAGTGGTTACCCGTTTTTTTTGGAATTGTTATGTGGTGTTGTGCAGCATTTATTGCAAAAGGTACGGGTTGGATGGTGGCGATTGGACAAAAAGTCGTCAATTCAACAAAGGGCATAGTGTTCGATAATCGCACGCAAAACTAACCGGTTGGTACAGACTGGTTGCTCAATGATAGGGTGCCCTTAATAATCAGGCTATTAGAAATGCCGTCGGTTGCAGGCGGTGGCAATCATGGGAGTGTTAAATGAAGCGTTCAATCGCCACTGTTTCCTTGAGCGGCACCTTGCCGGAGAAGCTCGACGCCATTGCCGCAGCGGGTTTTGACGGGGTTGAGATCTTTGAAAATGACCTGCTGTACTACGACGGCAGCCCCCGCGAAGTGCGCCAGATCTGCGCAGACCTCGGCCTGGAAATCAGCCTGTTCCAACCGTTCCGTGACTTTGAAGGCTGCCGCCGCGACCGTCTGGCGCGCAACCTCGACCGCGCCGAGCGCAAATTCGACTTGATGCAGGAACTGGGCACCGACCTGGTACTGGTGTGCAGCAATGCCGCCGCCGACTCGGTGGGTGACCGGCAAATCCTGCTGGACGACTTGAGCCTGCTGGCCGAGCGCGCCGGGGCGCGGAACCTGCGCATCGGCTACGAAGCCTTGGCCTGGGGGCGGCACGTCAACACCTGGCAACAGGTCTGGGAACTGGTGCGCGAGATCGACCATCCGAGCCTTGGCGTGCTGCTCGACAGCTTCCACACCTTATCGCTCAAAGGTGACCCGAGCGGCATTGCGCAGATTCCCGGCGACAAGATCTTCTTCGTGCAAATGGCCGACGCGCCCATTTTGGCGATGGACGTGCTGGAGTGGAGCCGCCACTTCCGTTGCTTTCCGGGACAGGGCGAGTTCGACTTGCCGGGCTTTCTGGCGCCGATCATTCAGAGCGGCTACACCGGGCCCTTGTCGCTGGAGATCTTCAATGACGGCTTCCGCGCAGCGCCCACCCGCGCCAACGCGGCAGATGGCCTGCGCTCATTGTTGTACCTCGAAGAGAAAACCCGCGAGCGTCTGGTCCAGGAGGCCGCGCCTGCCGCCAGCCTTGAGCCGTTGTTCGCGCCGCCCAAGGCCAGTGACTACAAGGGTATCGAGTTTCTGGAGTTCGCCGTCGATGACAATCAGGGCGCGCAACTGACCCACTGGCTTGAGCGTTTGGGCTTCAGCAAGGCCGGTCAGCACCGCTCCAAAAATGTCAGCTTGCTGCGTCAGGGCGACATCAACCTGGTGCTCAATGCCGAGCCTTATTCGTTTGGGCACAACTTTTTTGAGGCCCATGGCCCGTCGCTGTGCGCCACCGCCATTCGCGTGCAAGACAGCGCCAGCGCGCTGGCCCGTGCCGTGGCCTATAAAGGCCAGCCCTATCGAGGCCTGGTCGGCCCCAATGAGCTGGAACTGGCGGCGGTTCGTGCGCCGGATGGCAGCCTGATTTATCTGGTCGATCAGGACGAAGCGGGTAACCCGTTGTACGAATCGGACTTCAACCTTGCGACCGCCCAAACCGCCCAAACCGCCCAAGGCGGGCTCAAGCGCATTGACCACATGGCCATGGCACTGCCAGCCGACAGCCTCGACAGCTGGGTGCTGTTCTACAAGAGCCTGCTGGACTTTGAAGCGGATGACGAAGTGGTGTTGCCGGACCCTTACGGCTTGGTCAAAAGCCGCGCATTGCGCAGCCGTTGCAGCACGATTCGTTTGCCACTGAACATTTCTGAGAACAAAAATACCGCCATCTCACATGCGTTGTCGAGTTATCGCGGCTCCGGCGTACATCACATTGCGTTTGAGTGCGACGACCTGTTTGCTGAAGTCAGCCGCGCCAAAGCCGCAGGCGTACCGCTGCTGGATATCCCGTTGAACTACTACGACGACCTGGCGGCGCGCTTTGATTTTGACGATGAGTTTTTGAGCGAACTGGCCTACTTCAACGTCTTGTACGACCGCGACGCTCAGGGCGGTGAGCTGTTTCATGTGTACACCGAGCCGTTTGCCGGGCGCTTCTTCTTTGAGTTGCTGCAGCGTAAAAACGGCTATGCCGGCTATGGTGCGGCCAACGTGGCGGTACGTTTGGCGGCGATGGCCAAGTCGCGCACCGGGGCGGTGCGTCAGGCCAAGCTGTAGGACGTTGCGCGAATACGTTTGTCGACTTCCTTCGATGAACCACTCGGGCCATAATCGCGGCCATCTTCCGATGGCCGTGAGCCTGTAATGACCCAGATAACAGAAGTCGACACCGACGCCACGGCGCCCGCAGTCGAACCGCGCAAGAGCCGGAAAAACAACCCGGAAAAGACCCGCGAAAACATCCTTCAGGAAGCCCTGGCCGAGTTCGTCGAACAAGGGCTGGCGGGCGCACGCGTGGATGCCATCGCGGAGCGTACCCGCACGTCAAAGCGCATGATCTATTACTACTTCACCAGCAAAGAGCAGCTCTACGTCGAAGTGCTGGAGAAGCTCTACGGCGAGATCCGCAGCACCGAAAACCTGCTGCACCTGGATGAAATGGAACCCCGGCAGGCGATTAAAAAGCTGGTTGAATTTACCTTTGATCACCACGACCTGAACGCCGATTTTGTGCGCATGGTCAGCGTCGAAAATATTCACAAGGGCGAATACATCAAGCGTTCGGAAGGCATCAAGGCCATGAACGACACGATTGTTCATGCCCTCGAAGAGATCCTGCGCCGAGGCGTTGAGCAGCAGGTGTTCCGCCCCGGTTTAAATCCGCTGGACGTGCACCTGCTGGTCAGTTCGTTCTGTTTTTACCGCGTGTCCAACCGCTACACAGTCGGTGAGATTTTTCAGATCGACTTGTCTGACCCGCAGGTTAAACAGCGTCAGCGCGAGATGATCTGCGACTCGGTGCTGCGCTATTTGCAGGTGTGAGTGAGATCACGCCTTAGCCGTTCATTTCCTGGCCATTCATTTCCTGGCTGTTCATTTCCTGAAAATGCGCGAGCAGGCGTGAGGCGTCAGCGCTGGCGCCGCTGATCAGTTCAAACGCCTTGACCGCCTGGAACACTGCCATGTTGCCGCCATCCAGCGTGCGGCAACCCAGCTCACGGGCGTGGCGCAGCAACTCGGTTTGCAGCGGGAAGTACACAATCTCGGCCACCCACAGCTCTGAGCGCAGCCACTGTGCGGGCACGGGCATGCCCGGCAGCTTGGCCATGCCCATGGGCGTGGTGTTGACCAGCCCGTTGGCTTTGCTCAGCGAGGCCTCAAGGTCAGTGCCCGCCCTGGCCCGTGAACCGGCAAAGTGCTGATTCAAGTTGTCTGCCAGGCTCTGTGCGCGGGCTTGGTCGACGTCAAAAATATCCAGCCGGTGTACGCCTTCGCTGAGCAGTGCGTAAGCCACCGCTGAGCCCGCGCCACCCGCGCCCATTTGCACCACGTGGTGCACGGCAACGCCGCTCAAGCCGCGACGAAAACCTTCGGCAAACCCCGAACAGTCGGTGTTGTCCCCTATGCGTTTGCCGTCCCGGAAAATCACCGTGTTCACGGCGCCAATGCCGCGGGCTTGATCAGACAACTCGTCCAGCCAGGGCATGATCGCCTGCTTGCACGGGTAAGTAATGTTCAAGCCGCTGAAGCCCATACGCTCAGCGGCGGTCAGCAGGTCGGGCAGGGCGTTGTTATCGAGCTGCAACACGTCCAGATCGATCAACTGGTACACGTAACGCAGCCCTTGCGCCTCGCCTTCGCGCTCGTGCATTGCCGGTGTGCGGGAGGCCTGGATACCGGCGCCGATCAGCCCGGCCAGCACTGACTTGGGTGTGTGAGTCGACATGCGCTTAGCCCTTTAGTTGGCGGCTGAGGTGTTGTAAGGCCAAGCGGTAACCGTTGCTGCCAAACCCGCACAACACGGCTTGGGCAATGCCCGAGACGAAGGAGTGATGCCGGAAGGCTTCGCGCGTATGGACGTTGGACAGGTGCACTTCAATCACCGGCAGTTCACTGGCGACCAAGGCATCGCGAATGGCCACGGAGGTGTGGGTCCAGGCGGCCGGGTTGATCACAATCGCGGCACAGCGCTGGCGAGCGCTATGGATCCAGTCAAGCAATTCGCCTTCGTGGTTGGTTTGGCGAAACTCGAGGTTCAAGCCTTCTTCGCGGGCCGTCTGGCCGCACAAATCGGCAATGTCTGCCAGCGTTTCGTGGCCGTAAACACCGGGTTCGCGGGTGCCAAGCAAGTTCAGATTGGGGCCGTTAAGCACCAGGACGATAGGGGACATAGCAAGCCAACTCTACTTTGTTTTTATAGGGTCGCCTGAGCGCTGCTCAAGCGGTTGGCTTAAATTGTACCAGCCGGTTAATAAGGTCAATTGGGTGATAAATGCCGACGCCGCTTTGTGCCATTAAGTGGGCGTTTATCGAACAATGCGCGAGTCCCGCTAATATCAATTGAAAATCATTCTCGACAAAAAGTAAGATAGCCGCCCCTTTTCCTCATGCGTCAGGGAGTCGGTTTGTCGGATATGGACCTCAAGGGCTTGTTCCTCAAGCATGCCAGTACCCTGCGCGGGTACCTGGCGCGCAAGGTGCGAGATCCGCAGTTGGCCGCCGATCTGGTGCAGGAGAGCTTCCTGCGTCTGGCCGAGCGCGGGCGCAAGGAACAGATCGACAACTCCCCCGGTTACCTCTACCGCGTGGCGGGCAACCTGCTGGTCGATCACATCCGCCAGGAAATCCGGCGCAAGACCGACTCGGTGACGCACGAGGCCTTGGCTGACATCGAGGACGAAATGGCAGAGCTGGAGGCTCAGGCAATGGCTGAACAACAGCGCATGGCGCTCAAGCAGGCACTGTCAGAGCTGCCCGAGCGCACCCAGGAAATCTTCCGCCTCAACCGTATCGAAGGCATGACCCATGCAGAAGTGGCGCGCCAACTTGATATTTCTGACAGCTCCGTGCAAAAGCATCTGTCCAAAGCGCTGGCGTATGTCATGCAACGACTACAAGCAGCTGAGAAATAACCTACCTGAGTTTCGATAAACGGCTTACTGAATATCGGCAGGCCAGACGTCACTGCTTATACATAACGAGAAATTGAGATTCACACGTGAATAGCCAAGGCCGCGAACAACAGATCATCACTGAGACGGCCGCCGAGTGGGCGGTGCGCCTGCACGCGGGTGACCTGGACGCGGCGGCGCAGGCGCAACTTGAACAATGGCTGGCCGCTGATGAGCGCCACGCGCCTGCCTTGCAATTTGCCAAGCAAACCTGGGCAGCCTTGGGAGCCTTGGTGCAGGACCCGGAAATGGCCAGTCCAGCCC
>NZ_WIVR01000074.1:0-22019 GCF_009600525.1 Pseudomonas sp. FSL R10-1350 | reverse complement strand
GCGCCGAGGTGGTGTTGCTCGACGTGCCCTCTGCCAAAACCGATCTCGATGCACTGGCCGCGCGCCTGGGCGGGCGCAGCCTGGCCCTGGACATTTGCGCCGCAGACGCCCCCGCGCAATTGGTCGAGCATCTGCCGGACGGCATCGACATCGTGGTGCACAACGCCGGCATCACCCGCGACAAAACCCTGGCCAACATGACGCCCGAATATTGGGATGCCGTGCTTGCGGTCAACCTCAACGCGCCGCAAGTGCTGACCAAAGCCCTACTGGACAGCGGCACCTTGCGCGATAACGGCCGGGTGATTCTGCTTGCGTCCATCAGCGGTATCGCCGGTAACCGCGGGCAAACCAACTACGCCGCCAGCAAGGCCGGGCTGATTGGCCTCGCCCAAGCCTGGGCGCCGCTGCTGGGCGAGCGCGGCATCAGCATCAACGCCGTTGCGCCGGGCTTTATCGAAACCCAAATGACCGCGCATATTCCGTTTGCCCTGCGCGAAGCCGGGCGGCGCATGAGTTCACTGGGCCAGGGCGGCCTGCCACAAGACGTCGCCGAAGCCGTGGCCTGGCTCAGCCAGCCGGGCTCGGGTGCCGTCAGCGGGCAAGCGTTGCGAGTCTGTGGGCAAAGTGCCTTGGGGGCCTGAATCATGACCGTGCATTGGCTCGACCTCAGCGCACCGCCGCACTTGCCCGCGCTGTATGCGCAAGCGGCGGCCAAACGCAAAATCACCGGTAGCACCCTGCCGGAGCAAGGCTTGCGCTGCTGGGTCAACATCGACACCCAGGCGCTGGCGGCCTTTCGTGACGTTTGCGCGATTGCGCCTAGCCCGTTATTGCCGCCGACCTACCCGCATGTGTTGGCGTTCGGCCTGCAAATGCAATTACTGACTGACAAAGACTTCCCCTTCCCGCTGCTGGGGCTGATACACCTGACCAACCGGATCCGGGTCTTGCGGCCCATGGGCGGTGTGACCCGGCTTCGCATCGGCGTGTTTGTGCACAACCTGCAAAAACACCCCAAGGGCGCCACCTTTGACGTCGTGACCCAGGTCGACGATCAACTCGGGCCACTCTGGGAAGCTGAAAGCACACTGCTGTGCAAAGGCGTCGACTTGCCCGGCGAAGTGCCAGCAACCCCGACCTTTAGCCCTATCGCCTTGACCGAACTGACCCGCTGGTATGCGCCGTCGAATATCGGTCGCCGTTATGCCAGGGTCTCGGGCGACTACAACCCCATCCACCTCAGCGCCGCCAGCGCCAAACTGTTCGGCCTGCCCAGCGCCATCGCCCACGGCCTGTGGCTCAAGTCACGCGCGTTGGCAGCCCTCAACGCGCACCTGCCAGCGGCCAATGTCGAGATCAGCGTGGCGTTCAAAAAGCCGGTGCGATTGCCCAGCGAAGTCATCTTGCTGAGCAGCGATGCAGGCTCAAGCGGCGACTTCCAGCTCAACGGGCACGGGGATCTGGTGCATTTGATTGGCCAGTGGCGGCCTATCAGCTGAGACATCAACCTGTACAAGCGAGCTTGCCTCGCGATCTTTTGATGGCTTAAAAGATCGCGAGACAAGCTCGCTCCTACAGGGGATTTGCCTGTACGAAATGCCTTTCACTTGCACCAATCTGCATTCAGTCGCAAGCTTTGCTCCTTCTGGAGAACCCACCCGCGATGAACCTCGAAGAACTCACTCAGCGCATGCACCGCATCCGCGATAACAACGACTGGAAGCAATTTCACAGCCCGAAAAATCTGGCCATGGCGGCCAGTGTCGAAATGTCCGAGCTGGTTGAAATTTTCCAGTGGCTCAGCGAAGACCAATCACGCCAATTATCCGCCGACAAACTGGCCCACGCCGGGCAGGAAGTCGGGGACATCGTGCTGTACCTGTTGCTGTTATGCAGTGAGTTGGGGCTGGACATGGATCAAGTGGTGCGCAGCAAACTGGCCGACAATGAAAGGCGTTTTAGCAAATGAGTGACCGTCACTTCGATCAACTGGCCACCCGTTTTGCTGAAAAAATCTACGGCGGGGCCAAGGGCGCGATTCGTCTGGCGGTGCTGCAGGCCGACCTTGAAGAGGCGCTGCCTCAGCGCCCGTTGCGGGTGCTGGATATCGGCGCCGGGCTGGGCCACATGTCGCTGTGGCTGGCCGAGCGCGGGCATGATGTGACACTCGCCGAACCGGCCGCACCGATGCTCGAAGGCGCACGCGAGCGCTTTGCCGCTGCGGGCCAGACCGGCACCTTTATTCAGGCACCGTGGCAAGAGCTGCTTGGGCAACTGACCGAACCCTATGACCTGGTGATCTGCCATGCCGTACTCGAATGGCTGGCCGAGCCCCACACCATCCTGCCGGTGTTGCACCAACTGACCGCCAAAGATGGTTGGCTGTCGCTGGCGTTTTATAACCGCGACGCCCTGATCTACCGCAACCTGCTCAAAGGCCACTTCCGCAAAATGCGCAAGAACACCCTGGCCGGTGAAAAGCAAAGCCTGACCCCGCAAGAACCGCTCGACCCGCGAGAACTGGCCAGCGCCCTTGAAGGTCTGTGGCAGGTGCAAAGCCAAAGTGGCGTGCGGGTGTTTCACGACTACATGCCAGTAGAGTTTCAAGCCCGCGCTGACCTTGAAGCGCTGGTCGAAATGGAGCTGGCCCACCGTCGCCATCCTGCCTTCGCCGGGCTGGGACGTTATCTGCATTGGGTATGCCGCCCGGTTTAACACCCGCATGGGGAGATGATGATGTATCGCCGCGTTGCCTTGCTCGCTGTAAGTCTGGGATTGGCTGCGTGCCAGAGCCCCAACCCGTATACCGCCAGTTCCATGCCCATCCCGCCTGCTCCGCCGCAAGCGGCCAACACCCTGGACTTGAGCGCCTACCCGGCGCCGCCACGGGACTACGGCCGCTATCAAAGCTGGGCCTGGCGCAACAACCAATTGCCGGCCGGGTCGGCCTGGGCAGACTCCGCACAAATTGCCGAAGCGGTCAGCAATGCCCTGGACCAGCGCGGATTGCGCCCTGCACAACCTGGCCACCCCGCTGATTTGTGGGTGAGTGCAGATTTACACACAGAAAAACGCTTGCGCCAGGTTCAGGACGACTATGGTTATGGCGGCATGTACGGCGACCGTTATGGTCGCTATGGCAACCAGTACGGCATGTACAACAGCGTACCGGTTGTGCGCACCTATGAAGTCGAAGTGATGGTTGTACGGCTCAATCTGTATGACGGAAAAACAGGTCAGCCGATCTGGAGTTCAAGTGCAGAAACCAGTAGTAAAGGCAGCCTGAGCGAACGCAGTGACGCCCTGCGCGAATCACTGAACAAGGCAGTGCAGGCTTATCCTCCCCATTAAAACTGTTTGTTTAAGCGGAGACTCATCATGTTAGGACGCATTGCTTTACTGGGACTGGCCCTGCTGCTTAGCGCGTGCAACAGCCTGCAGGTCACCCATGACTACAACCCGGCAGTCAATTTTGCGCAGTTCAAGACGTGGGCCTGGAAAGACCCGGCCGTGCAATTTTTACCCGACACCCCGATGGTTAAAAACGGCCTGACAGCACAACGCGTGGTCATGGCCCTGAGCAGCCAGCTGGATCAGCGCGGTCTGACCCAGGCAGCGCCCGGCGCCAAACCCGACCTGTGGGTACAAACCTATATGGTCGTGGCCAACCGTCAGGAACAGGTCACCAACTACAGCTATGACGGCGGACCTTGGGGCGGCCCTTGGGCAGGACCATGGGGCGGTTACTGGGGTGGCAACTATTGGGGCGCACCGGCATACGCCGAAACCCGCAATATCGTCTACCAGGTGGGCACCTTGCAGGTGGACCTGATTGACGCCAAAGACGGCAAACTGGTCTGGCGCGGCAACGCCGAAAAAGTCGTCGACGAAGATGCCACGCCTGCAGAGCGTAGCGCGGCGATTTCCAAGGCAGTCAGTGAAATCATGAGTAATTACCCACCCAAGCCAGGGCGTTAATTAAATCAAGCCAACTCACTAACAAAGTATATAACTGCGAAGTATTAATACTTTAGTCAGTGAGTTGGCCCTACTCTTCTCTCTTTACAACCTTTCATCCAACAGTTCCCATTAGTTGCACGCGCGGGCCTTATAAAGTGTGCAACTGGCCAGCATTCTGATCACTCCTTGACTACACTCGCTAAAACTTTAGAGCGAAGCGCTGGACAGTGTTCCAGTATCAGGAGTGCTCAATGTCTCCCCCCTTACGTCGTGCGTACTTCAACGGCCCCCGCCAACAACACGGGGCGATTGGTTTAATGGCGGCACTGACGCTGGGGATGGTGCTGATCTTTATGTTGCTGGTGGTCGACGGCGGCCGCCTCTACCTTGAACAACGCAAGCTGCAGCGTGTTGCTGACATGGCGGTGCTTGAGGCGGTCAGTCGGGGTGGCAGTTGTGCTGCCACCCCGTCGACCGCCACGCTGTACGCCACCCAAAGCGCCGCCCGCAACAGCTTTGTCCCGGCCGGCACGCAACAAACCCTGAACGCCACCTGCGGCACCCTGGTCACCGTCAACCAACTGCGCACCTTCCAGCTCGACCCCAGCAAAAGCGACGCTATCCGCGTAATTGCCACTAACACCATCCCTACCAGCATTGCCGGTGGGGTGTGGGATTTGGTGAGCAAGGGGACGTTGTCGACGACCACGAAGTTGACGGCGAGTGCGGTGGGGAGCAGGCCGGGACCAACGTTGGCACAAATCAGTATTCGCACCACCTTGGCCACGGTAAATACCTCGCAGTCTCCACTGCTCAATAATTTATTCTCGGGGTTGTTGGGCGGGAATGTGTCCATCTCGGCAGTTGGCTGGGATGGTTTAGCCAAAGCCAACATAAACTTGCTGCAATATTTGAATCAACTTGCAATTAACTTGGGTGTCAACGCAGGCGATTACACAACCCTGCTTAATACAAACGTTACTGTCACCCAGCTCATAAAAGCAGCAGCATCCGTTGCCACGCTTAACGGCGCAACACTTGATGTCCAAACTGCGTTAGCCAACCTGCAAGTAGCCGCCATCAACAACACACCCTTAAAAGTTGGAGACCTGTTAAAACTACAAACAGGCACATCCTCTGCTGGTTTGGATACAGACTTGAATTTGTTCTCTCTTATTCAGGCTGCCATTCAAATTGCCAATAAAAATAACGCCGTGGCTGTGAGCCTTCCTATCAATATTCTTGGCCTTGCAAAGGTGACGACTACCGTCAAAGTGATTGAACCACCCCAGTTTTCGGCAATCGGAAACCCGGCCACAGATCGAATTTATGTCCGTACAGCGCAAGTGAGATCTCTGATTACCATCGAGCTCCCCATTCTCAATACTGTCAGTGCGCTTATAAATTTAGTCACAGATCTGCTGTCAGGCCTTACTGCAATTCTTCAAGGACTGATCTGCGGGCTGGGGCTGTGCGGGACCACATACGATACTAAAATTCTGCCTCCTCCATTAATTCTCAGTATCAACCTGGATTCGGGAGGAGCAGATGCTCTGGTGACCGGGTATACCTGCCCTACCGGGACCTCTGGCAGTAAAAGTCTTACGGTTCAGGCCAATACCGTTCTAGCCAACCTGAATATCGGAAGCATTGATGCCAGCAAAGCATTTTCTTCTTCTAACCCGGTAACCGTCACCCCGTTACCCATCGTGAATATCATCAGCAAATCAAATTGCAGCCTGCTGGGGGGGTGCACCTATAAAGATTATGGGGGGGGTGGAATTGCGCTCATGGCTACATTGCCCATTGCTAAAACACCCAGCACTTTAATTTATTCAGCGGCTACAAATTCGGTTCCGCCGAATCTTAAACAGCCTCCTATGGCTAAATTTGCCAGCCCGACTACGAACATCGTAGATAGCTTAAGAAGCACTATCAGTAATGTGCCGATTAAACTTTATGCGCCAGTAGACGGGACGGGCATTTTGAGTGCGCTCGCAACGGGGTTAACGAATGCTGTTAATACTACGCTCCAGTCGATTGTAACCCTCGTCTCAGGACTCATAACCGGGATACTAAGCCCTCTACTCGACCCACTACTCAACAACCTGCTGTCACTGTTGGGCGTTAACCTGATGGCCACCGAAGTCGACGCTAACCTCTCCTGCGGCCAGGGTGGCCCCGCCCAACTCGTGCTCTAACCTTCAACCACCGGCAATTCCACACAAAACCGGGCTCCGTGCCCGGTGTTGCTGACGCTTAACCGGCCGCCCATGTTGTCGATAATCCCGTAGCTCACAGACAACCCCAGCCCAGTGCCCAGGCCGACCGGTTTGGTGGTGAAGAAGGGCTCAAAGATCCGTTCCAGCAGGCGCGGGTCGATGCCGCCCGCATTGTCTTCCACCGTCACACGCACGCTGTTGTCACTCGCGCCTGCGGTCAAGGCGATCCAGGGGGTGAACTCGTGGTCGGTTTCGCGCTTGCTCATCAGTGCATCGCGGGCGTTGATCAACAGGTTGATCAACACTTGTTCCAATTGGTCGACGTGGCCGCGCACCTGCAACGCATCGTTCAAACACTCAGTGCGCAACTCAATGCCTTTGCCGCGCAAGCCTTCGCACAGCAAGGCCAGGGCGCCTTCCAGCGCTTGCGCCGGGTTGAAGGCTTGTTGCTCGACTTCTGAACGTCGGCCGAACACGCGCATGTGGTCGACCACCCGCGCTGCCCGTTGGATCTGGGCATCGATGCGGGTGAGTTTGTCTTGCAGGTAGTCGTGCTCCACATCGCCGTTGCTCACGCGCTTGAGCATGTTGGCGATGGCCATGCGCATGACGTTCAATGGCTGATTGATTTCGTGGGCAAGGCCCGTGGCCATTTCACCCAAGGTGGCCATTTTGGCGCTTTGGGTCATTTGCTGTTGCGAGCGACGCACGTCGGTGTTGTCGCGGCCCACGGCCTGGACTTCGAGCAACTGGCCCTGGGCATCAAACACACCCCGGTCCGACCACACCCACCAGGCATACTCATGCCCCGGCAGTTGCAAGCTGATTTCGGCGGTACTCACCGGGTTTTGCGGGGTTAACCGGGCAATGCGCTGCATAAATTCCGCGCGCTGTTCGGTCGACAACCAACTGCCCAGATTCACCCCCGGCAATGCCTGCGGGGTGCACTCCAGGTACGCCGCCAGCGGCTGGTTGCCAAAGGTCAGGGTCAGGTCTGGCAGATAACGGCAAATCATCGCGGGCGAGTCTTCGACCAGCACCCGATAACGCTCTTCACTGCGCTTGACCCGTTCAGTGGTTTCGGTGGCTTCGGTCACATCCAGCCACAACCCCACCGCCTCGATCGGCAGCCCAAGGTCATCGCGCAATAATTTGGCCTCGTCCAGCAACCAGTGGTAGTTGCCCTTGCTATCACGCAGGCGATACCGACGCCGGGCGCTGCCAAAGCGCAACAGTTGGCGGGTGCGGTCAAAGTACTGCTCGCGATCGTCAGGGTGAATCCACTCGATCAGCCCGGCCCCCTGGCTCTCGGCCAGCGTCCAACCCAGTAACGGTTGCAGGCTGGCGCTAAAAAAGGCGGGCACTAACGCTCCTTTCTCATAGCGCTGCACATAAATCACCGCCGGTGAACTGGCGATCAGGTTGTCCAGCCGCGCATGGGCGGCCGTCGCTTGCAGTTGCTGACGTTTGATTTCACTGACATCCAGCATAAAACCGACGATACGCCGCTGGCTGCCCGTGCCGACCGCTTGCCCCTGAATCCGATACCACGGGGTCGGCCCCGCGTTCTGCGGCAGGTCCAGACGCGCAACCACCATCAGGTCTTTGCCATGTTCAATCAGCTCATCAAAACGAATACTGAGCTCATCGCGATCGGCCGGATGAAACAGCGCCAGCCAGGCTTTGCAGGTTAAGGGCGTGTGCGGGGCCGACAGGTTTTCGGCCAATTGCGGCGCCAACTGCACCTGCTCGGTGGCCGTCGACCACTCCCACCAACCCGTGCCCAACAAACCTTCCAGCGCTTGCACCCGCTCACGGTGCTCGGCCTGTTGCTGCTCGCGCAAGCGCTCCAGCAAAGGCCCGGCCAAGGCGGCGCACACGTGCGACCAATCGCTCTCTCTCATCAGCGCAGGGCGCGTAGAAAACCCCAATAACAGCCAAGCACTGAGCCCGCGCTGATCGTGATAAGGCATGCACAAGCCATCGGTCGCGCCCAGCAGGTTGCGAAATTGAAACGGTTGCTCGTTGGCAGCGGCCTGGCCTGAATGACGTGATCCACTGAGACTGTCCAGCGCGCTACCCAGGCTTTGCCCCACCTCCCACAAGTGCGCTGCGCCGGGCGCCTGATAAACGCTAAAGAGGCTCCAGTCCGGCTGCCCTTCTTCATGTAGCGCCAGGGCGATGCACGGCACCTGCCATTGCTCGCCGATGCGTTGCAACGACTCCTGCGTCACCTGCGGCAAACGCGCCATGCTGCATAAGCGTAATTGCCTGGCCAGGCTCAAGCTCAGTTGCATGCAAAGCTCACGGTTGTGGGCTTGCTGGCCTTCGCGGCGCAGGTCGCTGATGTCCAGCAACTGCAACAGCCAGCCGTCAGCGTGTGGCTGAACCCAACCGCGGGTGTGCATCACAGAACCATCAGCGCATTGGAAGTCCAGATCTAGGCTGTGCCCCAACCAATCGGCCGGGGTCCCTTCAAGGGCCTGAGTGCTGCCCGGCACCAAATAATCGAGCAATAAACGCGTAGCGTCAGCGCCGCTGACCGGCTGCACACCGAAACGCTGAGCGCCGTGCACCTCCAGCACCCGCCCCTGATGATCGAGCAACAAGTGCAAGGCCGTGTCCTTGCCGGGTTGCGCTGCACGGTGCTCAGGCAAAGGGTCTTGAGCGCGGCCCGAGAAGCGCCCAAACGGCTTGCCACCCAAGTTCAAAACTGCAGGCTCGACTGGGCCGACAAGGTGTCCGGCAAGCTCGGCACTGTGATGCCACCCGGCAGTTTGAGCACCGGCAGAATGTTGCTGAGCGTTGCGGCAGGGAGGCTAACGGTTACGGTCAATATTCCCGCGCTGTACACCGCCGTTTTACTGATATTGGTGGTCATCGCCGTGGGCATCCAGCCCAGTTGCTGGTCCAGCACGCCCTTGGCCACCGATTCGACCTTGGCCTTGTAATCTGCCGTTGCCAACGTCGGGTCCACCGCCATGCTGCGGCGCACCGCCTCTGCCGTCGACTGGTTAAAAGACTGCATCAGCAGCAGCGGAAAGCTGTAGCTGAGCACGCCATACAGAACTGAGAAAAAGATCACAAAAACCAGGGCGAACTCAATCGCCGCCGCGCCTTTTTGTGAGTGGGGAAGGTCAACTTTCATGACTGCGTCTACCCTGACAATTCACCGTGATATCAGCATAGAATCATTCGAAGAAAAGGGACGGGAATACGTGATCCATTTAGCGGTTTTATTCATTTGGTTTACCGCCTGCGCTGCCCAAGACCTTTACCAACGTCACATCGCCAACAGCCTGACATTTGGCGCCGCAGCCCTGGCGTTGGTGTACCTGCTTTGGACCGGCACCACCTGGCTGGGCGCCAGCGCGGCTGAAGGCGGCTGGGCCCTGTTGATTGCTTTAGTCCTGACCTTGCCCGGCTACGCCCTGAACAAACTGGGCGCTGGCGATGTAAAACTGTTGATGGCACTCGCACTGGCAACCGATCGTCCGATACTGCTGGGCACGTTTATTGGCGCAGGTCTTAGCGCAGGGCTGTGGTTTTGGCTCGCGCCAAAAGTGCTCCCTCTATTGAATCAACGTCTTACCCATCCCCCCGGCGAAAACATCAAAGGCGCGTCAAAAAAACTGCCCTTCGCCCCTTTTCTTTTATGCGGCTTCAGCTTGTCCGTTTTGTGTCTAACCTAATCAAAACGAAGGATTTATTACATGTACAGCGTAGGAAACTACGTCTATGTTTCCTGAACCCCTCGCCATTCACGCGAGTGGTTCAGGACGTCTTAAATTGGCTTGCCAGGCATGGAGTAGCGCGTGAACAAGCTCACCTCAAAAATAAAAGTGTTAGTGGTCGACGATCAGCCGTTGATTGTCGAAGAACTCAGTGAGTTCCTGGAAAGCAGCGGTTACCGTTGCGTGCCTTGCGAATCAAGCCGTGAAGCCGTGGAGGCGTTTGTCGCGGATCCCGAGATAAGTCTGGTGCTGTGTGACCTGCACATGCCCGACATGAACGGCATCGAATTAACCCAGCATCTGCAGAAAATTGCCGGTAAACACCGCCTGTTTGAAAGCATCCTGTTGACCGGCCATTCCGACAAACAGGACGTGATCAAAGCCTTGCGCATTGGCATTGCCGACTACTACCCCAAACCGGTTGACCTTGCGGAATTGCTTGAGGGTATTCAGCGTCAGGAGGCCGTACTGCGCGAACGGCAAAAGAACGAGCATCTGGGGCATTTGAACCAGAAGTTGCAGTACTTGGCTGAGTCTATCGACGACCTTTATCAAGACATGGAAACGGTTCGCCATCCGCCGCCGTTCAAGAGCACTGTGGCTGCGGACGACGAAGCCTTGAGTGACCTGCCACCGATTTTCAAGCAGTTGTCACCGCGCCAGCTGGACGTGGCCAAACTGGTGGGCAAGGGGCAGACCAACTACCAGATCGCCTGTGATTTGGGCATCACCGAAAACACGGTCAAGCTCTATGTGTCCCAGGTGTTGCGCCTGACCCACATGAACAACCGCACCCAGTTGGCGCTCGCCCTCTCCCCCAGTGCATCCGCCCAACAGCATCGGCAAACGGCGCACTGACCACAGCCTGTAGTCGCTGACGAGGAACGAGGCTGCGATGGGTTGCACAGCGCCCCCACACGGCGGTCCTGGACCCGCATCGCAGCCTTCGTTCCTCGTCAGCGACTACAAGAGCGGCTTGGACCTGTAGTCGCTGACGAAGCATGAGGCTGCGATGGGTTGCGCAGCGACCCCACACGGCGGTCCTGAGGCCCGCATCGCGGCCTTCGTTCCTCGTCAGCGACTACAAGAGCAGCTTGGACCTGTAGTCGCTGCCGAAGCATGAGGCTGCGATGGGTTGCGCAGCGACCCCACACGGCTGTCCAGGGCCCGCATCGCAGCCTTCGTTCCTCGTCAGCGACTACAAGCATGAGGCCGCGGCGACAGTGCCTTATTGCTGCTTGGCCTTACCGCCTTCGTCCTGTTTGTAGTACTCAGGGATGGGGTGGGTGTAGCTGTCCAGCCAGCGTTGCAGGCTGCGTTCGCGCTCGGCCGGGGTCGCCACCTGGCGTTCCTTGGACTGGGCCTGACCACTGACTTGCAGCTGCAACCAGCGCTCGGTTTCCTGCTGGTACTGGGACGCCGGCCCCGGCTCTATCGCCAGCACGCTCAGCGGCAGCATGCCCAACAACACGGCCCAACGAATTGAACATTTCATGGCAAACCTCCAACGCGTTATTTGATTGCAGCCACCTGATGACTGGCCGGTTTGGCAGCCTGGGTTTTCAGGGCCTGGGCCCTGGCTTGTGCATCACTCACTTGTTCAGGGGTCAATTCAGCGCGGCTGGCCAGCTCCGCCGCCTGGTTCCATTGGTCCTGATAGATGAGCAAGGTGACCAGGTTCAACGCCGCCAATTGATCCGACTGCTTAAGCTCCAGCGCCGTCAAAAACTCAAAACGCGCTTCGTCGGTGCGCAGTTGGTTGAGGTACACCACGCCCAGGTCATTGCGGATTTTTTCGTCCGTGGGCGCCGCTTGCGCTGCACGCTCAAGGTAGGACGCCGCCAGCGTGTTATCGCCTCGTGCTGCCGCCAACTGGCCCAGGCCATGATCACCTTCGGCGCTCAAGCAGGTGCCGAGCAGCCCGCGGTACAACGGCCCGGCTTCAGGGCGGCCCAACTGGCGATAGATCCGCGCCTTGCGCAGTTGCACCTGGGCGAAGCCCTCCGGCAGATTTTGCAAGTTGGCCAGGCTGGCGTGCAGCTTGCCCTCCTTGGCCATGTCGTCGGCCAGGTTCATCGACAGTTCCTGATCATCGCTCAACTTGCCGCAACTGCCACCGCTAAAGGCGGCCCACGGCGGGTTGCTCGGCCCCCCGGTGGCACATCCCCCCAGCATCAACAGCGCACACACGGCCATGACTGCTTTCATGCTCATACTCCTGATCAAGAGCCAAAGGCCCGTGCGATAGCAATAAAACTCGGCCCGCCCAACACAATCAGCAACGCCGGAAACAGAAACATCATCATCACCACCGACATCTTGGCGGACATTTTTGAGATGTATTCCTCCATGCGGGTGAGACGTCGGTCATCCAACAGGCTTTTCAGTGACTGCAACGATTTCATCGCGCCACCGCCTTGCTGAAGCAATTGCTTGAGGATCACGCAGGTGTCGTCAAACTCATCCACCGCCAGCAAACTGGCCGCCTTGTCCAGTTCCTGGCTCAACTCCAGGCCCGAGTCCACGCGGGCCAGCACCAGCCGCAGCTCACCTGTAAGCACCGGCAGCAGTTGCCGGGCTTCGATGCTTAACACCCGCAGCGCTTGTTCCACCGCCATGCCTGACTCAAACAAAATGCGCAGCAGGGGGATAAACGTCGACACCTCAACCGCCGCCGCTTCCTGACGCTTTTTAGCGACGTGGGCAAGCATGCGCTTGGGGATCAGATACCCCAGCGCCAAAGCAAACAGCAGCACGATCATCAAATAGCCGGAACCCGGGTAAAACAGTTCATGCCCCAGAAACGCCAGCCCGGCCACGGCCACCGGCGTACCGACCTGGAATGCCGCAAACAGCGAACGCTGGCTTGCCGTGCGCCAGCCGACGCGGTTCAGCAACACTTGGGTTTCGTTGTCCATGGACACCGAGCGCTGGCCAAACTTGCTGCTGCCCAGTGCGCGCATCCACACGCTGATTTTTCCCGGGCCGGTATTTTCGCCTTCCAGGCGTTGCACCACCCGTTGCTGGCGCAAGCGCTGTTGAACCGCGCCATGGATCAAAACCCCGAGGCTTGCCAACAGCAACACTGCGCAAATCAGCAAGGCCATGTCATACGCTCCGTACCATGCGCCACAAGGCAAAACAGCCAATGGCTTGCAAGCCAAACGCGGCAATCAGCAAATGTTGACCACTCGCGTCGTGCCACATGTTCACCAGAAAGGTCGGGTTGGTGACCATGAAATAGCCGCCCACCAACAGCGGCAACAGCGCCAATACCAACGCCGTGACCCGCGTTTCGCCGGTCATGGCCTTGAGCTTGCGCGCCCCTGATTCACGCTCACGAATCAACACGATGAGGTTTTCCAGCAATTCGCTGGCGTTGCCGCCGTAGCGGTGATTGACCTTCAAGCCCAGGGCAAACATGCGAAATTCATCGCGCTCATACAGCTCGGCAAAATCCTGCACCGCCTCGGGCAAACTCACGCCCAACTGCACGTTGCGCGCCACACGGCTGATGCTGTCTTTGAGCGGGTCATGGGAGGCCTCGATGGCATTGAGCACCGCATCGGCCAAGGTGCGCCCAGCCTTCAGGCTGCGCACGCAGTGGTCGAGCAATTGCGGCAATTGCTCAACCATGCGCTTGACGCGACGCTGGTAACGCCAGCTGACAAAAAGCTTTACGCAGACCGGCGGCGCGACCAGGAACACCAGAAAAAAAAACCAGCCGCCCAGCAGCGCCGCCAATGCCACCGCACCGGCCCAGATCAGCAGCCACAACCCCAAGCGCTCCGAAGGGCGACCCAACCCCGCCTGCAAAAACGCCCGGTCCAGCCACTCGACACCCAGCGCCTTGTCCGCCATTTGCGGGTGGCCTTCGGTCAAGCGGCCCAGCACCCGGCTGGTGGTGGGATCGCGCAAGGCGCGGTAGACCAGGTTCATCGACATCATGAACATCATCAGGCTGATCGCGAACAGTATCAGGGCCGGAATCATGATCTGCGCCTCAGCCGTTGGCATTCAGAATCGGGTCGCGACGCAACTTGTCGCTTGCCGGGTTCAGTGCCTCACGCACAAAGCCAAAGCCGGTGCGTTTGTCCAGCCGGAACAAGGTGTTGGTGACGTACACATCGTCACGCACGCCCACCACTTCCAGCACTTCACTGACACAGCGGCGCCCGTCAGACATACGGGTCAGCTGGATAATCACGTCGAGGGCGGCGCAGATCATCTGGCGCAGGGTTTTTTCCGCCACCGTACGGCCGGTCAAACCCACCAGGGTTTCAAGGCGCAACAAGGCGTCTTGCGCGGTGTTGGCGTGCACGGTACTCATCGAACCATCGTGACCGGTGTTCATCGCCGTCAGCACATCGAGCACTTCTACGCCTCGAATCTCGCCGAGGATAATGCGGTCCGGACGCATCCGAAGGGCGTTGCGGATCAGGTCGCTGGATTTGACTTCACCGTGCCCTTCGGAATTCGGCGGGCGGGTTTCAAGGCGCACCACGTGGGGGTGGCCCAACTGTAATTCGGCCACGTCTTCGATGGTGACCAAGCGCTCGTGCGGGTTGATCAATTGGCTGAGGATATTCAGCAACGTGGTTTTGCCGGTGCCGGTGCCGCCGCTGATCAAAATGTTGCAGCGCTTGCCCACCGACTCCTGAAAAAACTCATAGATCGACTGATCGATGGTTTGCATCGCCACCAGGTCGCTACTTTTGAGCATGTCTTTGCGAAACTTCCGGATCGACAGGCAGGGACCGTCCAGCGCAATGGGCGGGATGATCGCGTTCACCCGGCTGCCGTCGGGCAGCCGTGCATCGACCATGGGTGACGACTCATCCAGGCGCCGACCCAGCGGCGCCAAAATGCGCTGCATCACACGCTCGACGTGATGATCGTCGATAAAACGCAAATCGCTGTGGCTCAACAGACCGTCGCGTTCAACAAACACATGGTGCGGGCCGTTGACCAGAATCTCGGTAACAGCGCTGTCGCGCAGCAGCACTTCCAGGGGCCCGAACCCTGTCAGTTCGTCAACGATTTCCTCGGCCAGACGTTCCATCTCGTAGCGCGAAATGGCCAGGTGCAAACGCGATACGTATTCGGCCACGCGGTCGGTGACAAACTGCGACAAGGCATGGCGCGAATCTTCCAGCAGATTTTTGCCGCTCTCCTCGATGGCGTCGATGATGTAACGGTGCAGCACCATTTTTAGGCCGTCGTGGTCGGCGCGCCCGTCTTTGTGAAGCCCGGAACCGAACAGCTGCTCTTTGGTCATTTGGACCCCCACAGACGGTTAAGCCATTTGTCCGCGACGGAGGACGGTTTGCCCGACGCCACAGAGCGCTTGGCCAACTGTTCACCGATCTTTTTCAAGCCTTGGCTCAAAGCCTCGCGCGGCCCCAACTCAAACAACGTGACAGCCTGATTTTTCGCATTGAGGCGTAACTCGGCACTCAGCGGCAACGAGACCAGTACCGGTAAATCAAAGCTTTTGGCCAACGCATCGACATCCGGAGCAATCCCCCGCAGGCAGCGGTCGACCACCAGCCCCGTGTGTTCGAGTTTCATGCCCTTGTTGCGCCAGAGGTTGAGTACATCCAGATTGCGGCGGCAATCGAGCACGTTCTGATCGACGTACCAGAGCAGCTTGTCGCAGTGGGTCACGAACGTGCGCAGCGCCTCGCCATCCGGCTGGCCCGTGAGGTTCACCACAATGTGCTGGAAGTGCTGACGCAAAGCACTGAGCAACATGTACAACTCGGCGGCGCTGGTGTGCTCCAGAGGCTCATCGGCGTTGCTGTGGGCCAGCACCCGCAAGCCGTCCGGGGTTTTGGTGAACGCACTGTCGATCAAGGTGCTGTCCAGTCGCCGAAGATGGCGCAGCGCATCGCCAAAAAAGAACGAGCTTTCAAGGCCCAACAGCGCCAGGCCGTCGCCACGGGGAATGCCCAAATCCAGAAACAGGGTTTTCTGCCCGCTCTTTTGCACCACCAGCGCCAGGTGGCTGGCCAGCAGCGCGCCATCGGCGTTGCATTGCGCGCTGAACAACACGCTAAGGCCGCCCAGCTCGGTATTCGGCGTCACCGGCGGCAGGCGCTTGCTCAACCGCCGTACCAGCCCCGCCACTTCACTGGAGCGCGAGCCATAAGCGACAAAATCTCGCGCCCCGGCACGCATGGCATTGAGCACCAACTGGTTGTCCATGCCGTCGCCCAAGGCCACGATCGCCAGCATCGGCTTGGCCTCCAGCGCGCCTTCGATCAACGCGCACTGGGCCACCACCTTCTCCCGGTCCAGCCCCACAAACACCAGCCCGGCAAAGGTCACGTCAATTAATGCGAGCAGTTCATCAAGACTGCTGGTACCCGCCCCTACCACTTGGCCGAGCGGCGCCAACGCGCCCTGCAGCCACTCAAGATCGGTGTTGTTGCGCGTCAGCGCGAGAAACGTCTGGCTCAGGCTCTGGCTCATTGGGATAACCCGCTACGGCGATTGAAATTGCCGTTTTCAAGGAAATACAAGCGATACCAGTTGGGGTCGTAATTGCGCAGCTTTTCGCCCGGCATGCTCGGCAGGGGCGCATTGGCAGCCAAGGGTTGAACCAGATGCGGGGTCACGATCATCAGCAGCTCTTTTTCTTCGCGGCTGATGTTCGAATCGCGGAAAAACGCCCCCAGAATCGGCACGTCACCCAGCCCCGGGAATTTGTTCACCTGCGAGGTGTTGCGCGTACTGATCAAGCCGCTGATGACAAAACTTTCGCCATCGGCCAGCGAGATGCTGGTGTCGGTACGGCGTACGTTAAGCCCCGGCACCAGCGTCCCGGCGATGTTCACCGCGTTGGTGTAATCCAGCTCGCTGACTTCGGGTGCGACCTTGAGCAGGATGCGGTTGTTGCCGACCACGGTCGGAGTCAGCGTGAGGCGAATACCGAACTCCTTGTACTCGATCGACACGTTATCGCTGCCGCTGCTCGGCACAGGGATCGGTACTTCGCCCCCCGCCAGAAAGGTCGCACTTTGCCCGCTCAATGACACCAGGCTCGGCCGCGCCAGGGTGTAGGCAAAACCGCTGCCCTCCAGCGCATTGATCATCGCCCGGACCCGGCCACCGCCAAAACCAATGTTGAAGTTTTTGCTGTTGGCGATCGGACCGCCGGTGATGATGTTTTCAGCGTTAGTGATGAATGAGTTGGGTGAACCAAACAGAAAGTTGCTGCCCTGACCAAAGATCGACGTGCTGGCTTCCTGCAGCTTGGTCCGGCTGACCTCAACAAAGCGAATGTCGGTTTGTACCTGGCTGAGCAAGGCCGGGTCTTCTGAGGGCGACACGGAGGCGCTGGTAAAGCTCTGGGTGGCTTTGCCTTTGACGAACACCATGCTCTGGCGCGGGGTTTTCGAGCAGGCGGTCCAGACCATCAGGCTGGTGGTGCCCGGCGCGACACCGGTGAGCAAAAAGGCATTGCTGCCGTTGGCATGCACATCGGCAATGCTCGGATCACCGACGGCAATACGCGTAATGGCAACCGGCGAGTCCAGCGCTTGCTGGATGCCCTGCCCCACTTCCAGCACCGCTGGCAATTGCCCAAGCGCTGAGCAATTGGAGGGCGCGGCCAAGGCCATTTCAAAAGGCAAGCTGCTTAGAACCAGAGTCCAGACAGCTCGTTTGTACAGCGCTACGCAACGATGGCTCATAGGGTCTTCCTTGCAGATCAGGCTTTTTTTATTGAGCAGGCTGTTGGGCCGTTTGGTTGCCGCGAATGATTTCGATGCCCCGCGCACGCGGAACGGTGCCGCCGCCAGGGTTCGCCACCGGGGCGACTTTTGCCGGGCCGGTAAAGGCCAATTGGTTGAACTGATAAAGGTCGCGTCGGGCGTTCTCAAGCTTGCTTGGGGCGTCTTGCTCACCCGCCCAGTACTTGCTCAAGCGATCTTCCTTGGCGCTGCGCACGGCCAGGCGCAAGGTGCCCGCCTGGGCTGCGAGCATCAGCTGGCTGAGCAGCGGCGCGGGAACGGCCAGCACGGCCGAACGTGCAGTGGCCCGGCGCTGCACTTGTTTGAGGGCTTCGTCGGCACTCAGCGTTGCCTTGGATGACTGACCGTCGCTGCTCTGCCCCACCTCATCCCCCACGCTCAACACCCGCACGGCCGGCACCACCACTTGTGCCGACTGCTGCGGGTTGGACTGGTCCTCGCGCAGGGACAGCAACACGTCTACATAATCGTCGGGGGACAACTGCCCGCTGGCGCCGATCACTTCATCAATGGCCACCGCCAGTGCGCGTTCATCCGGGCGGATCATCCGCGCCAACGGCCCACCGACTTCAAAGCTTTGTTCATTCAGCCAGGTACCCGCGCTCAAACTGCGCCACGGAGCACGCCCTACCACCTGATCAACCGAGGAATAACTGCCTGCGGGCGCCGTGTGCAGTTTTTCAAGGGTCACATCGTCGGCCGTCAAGGCCACATGCGGGGCAACATCGCGTACCAGCACCACCACAGGCTTGCGCGTCTGGTCTTCAACTGTGGCGACACTCTGCTCAACGACCTGGGTTACCGGTACCTGCGCAACCGGCTGCTGGCGGGTTATTACCAAACCCCAAAAACCCGCGGCAATGGCACCGATAAACAAGAGCGCGGCCAGGATCAAACTGCGTCGGTTATTCATTAACACACTCCCTTTGCCACTCTGTACTGCACATCAGGAAATCCATTCGCACATCGGTCGCTATGTCAGACATTATTATTGCGACCATTTCGCTATTTGAAAGTAGCGCACACAAAGCAAAATGCCATTAGGCAACTCAAAAAAAATAGAGTGCCGCCGAAGACCTTGATTTACCGTAACTTTCACAAAAACACTTTTGGATTAATACTTTTGCATTAGCGCTTTTTAACAGTTGATGGATTCCCTTTTCTTGCCAATGCTGTGATGGCAAATAGTAATTACGTCGTCCCCTTGCTGCGAAGTGCCCTCTTTGGCGCACCCAGGAGAAATTAGATGTTTACCAATACTGTCCTGAAAGTCTATGTTCCGACCCAACTCTTCGTGGCGCACCATATCAAGCAATTTACAAAGCGCACTGAAGGGGCGTCGGGTATTGAATACGCCATTATTGCTGCCATGGTTGCGATTGCTCTCGCTGCCTTTGTGACGCCTATTTCTACTCAAATCAAGGCCATGTTTACCACTATTCAAACGGCGGTGACTGCACCTAAATAAATTTAGCGAAACATCAATAAATGGACTAGCCGCCTGGAAGACGGGGTATTAGGAGATATCAAATGTTTTCAAACACCGCTTTGAAAGTCTATGTCCCGGCCTATACCTATATGACAGGTAAAGCCAAGCTATTCTTCCAACGTACAGAGGGCGCGTCGGGTATTGAATACGCCATTATTGCGGCAATGGTCGCTATCGCTTTAGCGGCCTTCGTCACCCCAATATCGGGCTCAATCGATACAATGTTTACAACGATTAAAAACGCTGTTACCAAACCCGCTTAACATCATGAACAGCCGATCTAAACGCCAACAGCTTCTCTTGGTAGACGACGAAGAGGACGCTCTGCTGGAGCTGGCCGAACTGCTGGAGGGCGAGGGCTTTTGTTGCTTTACGGCAACCTCAGTCTCACTCGCCCTTCGGCAGTTGACCGTTCACCCGGACATTGCCCTGGTCATCACGGACCTGCGCATGCCCGAAGAAAGCGGCATTGCATTAATCCAGCGCCTGCGAAATCACACCGCTCGACAACACTTGCCCGTCATTGTTATTTCCGGCCACGCCGACATGGACAATGTCAGCGACTTATTGCGCTTGCAAGTCCTGGACTTGTTCCGCAAACCGATCTATCACGACCGTTTGATCCACACACTCAATTACTTATTCCCCGTCTCCAAACTCTACTCAGTCCGCCCATAACCCCACCTACTACTGTAGAAGCGAGCTGCCTCGCGATCTTTTGATTGTTTAAAGATCGCAAGACAAGCACATCCTTATAACTGATAACTAAAACTCAAGGTATAACGCGGCCGGCGGTTAAAACTGTCCAACGCCATATCCGACATGGGCTTGGCCACCTCCAGCGATAAATTGTAATAACGCTTATCGCCAAAACGCAGCCCAATGGCTGCAGATGACATATCAGAACCTTTAAGGGGAAGTTCGTTAAACCAGGTTTTCGCCTTATCCAATACGGCATAAGGCTGTAACAATCTCACCCACTCACCGTCGCGATTAAAACTGTAGTTGAGTTCATAGGCCACACCCCAGCCTTTATCACCTGACGCTTGATCATCGGGATAACCACGACCAAAATTTTGACCGCCGAATACGGCACGCTCGCTGTCCGCCAATGTATCGTCACTCCAATACAAAGCACCCGATACTACGCCCTGCCAATTATCGAAAAACGTATCACTTTGAACACCTGACACACGCAAGCGAAAGAAATCCAGATCATAGTGATTGCCGGTCAAGTTACTTTCCGTCTTGGCCCCCAACCCATTAATCCCTTGATATAAACCTGCACTGACAATCCGCAATTGTTGGCCCGTGGACTTGCGCCAATCCCCTTCAACCGCCAAAGCCCGTACATTGGTTTTTTCGCTGATGGTTTGCGAATAACCGACGATGTCGTAATCGGTTTTATCGTTCACCCCATATAAACGACCCGCAACGCTTAACCATTGGTCAGGCGCGACGATCAGCGGGTGGCTGACGCCAATCGAAAAGCGATCATTTTCGCGGTGGGGCTTGAGCTCAAAACCGTCACTGGTCGCAATACTGGTGGCCGGATCACTGCGATAACGCGTGCCATACAGGCTCAACTGAGTGCCCTCGGCGTTCAGGTACTGGCTGTAATCAATGCGGTAGTAGTGTTCTTTGTCGTGCCCCGGCGGGAACAGCCCGCTCACGGTCAATTGCTCGGCCATGGCGGTTTGCGAGTTGCTGTTGACGCTGAACAGGGCCTGGGTACTGTCGCGGCTGCCTTCGACCAGGCTCATGCCGGTGGTGAACGGTTTGCGGCTGGCCGTGACGTGCAGCGTCGCCGCCCCATCGGTGGTGCCCGGCGGCGGCACTTGCGCCTGCAATGTCACCCCCGGAATACGGCTCATCAGCGTGGCATAGCGATCAAAGGTTTTACGGGTTAGCGGGCGTTCGCCCTTGAGCTTGTCGACCAGCTCATCAATAAACCCTTTAACCCGCCCGACATCACCCTCCACCTGGTAATCGCGGATATACCCCTCGACCAGCACCACTCGCACCAGGCCCTGATCAAAGTTCTGCGGCGGCAAAAACGCGTACGACAACAAGTACCCATCGGTTTGGTAGCGCTGGGTGATGGTGCGCGTCGCTTCAATCAGCTCACTGAGGGTAATTTCATGCCCCAGCAGCGATTTATAGGCGGCGCCCAGCTCTTGCAGCGGGTACACCGTGCCGCCCTCGATCTGCAATTTGCGGATGGTCAGGCGGGTGCTCATCATCAAGGGCTGGGCGTCGGTCGCGGCCGGTTTGGGCAGCTTTAAGGCAGGTGTTTGCGGGCGATAGGCATCCACCGGCAAGTTGGGCGCGGGTAGCGACTGCAGGGTTTCGTTGCTGTTGAGATAGCGTGGAAGCGGTTCAGCACCCACGCACGGGGCCAAGGCCAATAACAAGAACGGGACATAAGTTCGCATATGACACTCCATGGTCAACAACAGCGGCTTAATGGCCTGGACGCGCCATTAAGCAATGACGCTGTCCAAACAGCAGTCCTACAACCTGGATACAAAAAAAAGACGAGGGATTCATGACAATCCCTCGTCTCAACCAAGCGTAGGCGTTGTAGGTATGGCCGTCGAACCGGCCAGGTGCAATTTCGTCAGTTTTTCTTGCCCAAATTACCCAGCCCGCCCACCACGCCTCCAACCAAACCTGTGACCAGGCCAGTTCCCGAACTTGCACCCGCGCCCGCGCCAGCACCTGCTGCGGCACCCGCTCCGGCACCGACACCCGCACCCGAGGAAGAAGTACCTGCTCCCACCCCGACACCGGCGCCTACGCCGACCACCGCACCCACTCCACCGCCCAGCAAGCCACCTACACCGCCTGTACC
>NZ_WIVR01000073.1:0-23835 GCF_009600525.1 Pseudomonas sp. FSL R10-1350 | reverse complement strand
CTTATCTAAAAGACGTTCTTACTCGCCTGCCGACGCAGCGGGCGAGTGAGATTGGGGAGTTGTTGCCGCATCGATGGAGACAGGCTTAGTTGTGCAAGACGGGATGCCCGGACGCTTACCTTGCAGCTTGCAGCTTGCAGCTCACAGCTCACAGCTCACAGCTCACTTCACCCCCTTGCATCTAAAGTCCTACAAATAGGCAAACTTCTTTAGGACTTCGCACATTAGAATAGGTGCAGTCATTTCTAAGACAGAGACGCCTTATATGCCAGATCCAGCTGACGCCAGCAGGGTGTCAGATTTACCGCTGGACGAGTTAGTGGCCTGCCATGAGTGCGATCTTCTGATGCGTAAACCGCATCTCGCGCTTGGTGAAAAAGCCCAATGCCCGCGTTGCGGTTATGAGCTTTATGCCCATCGTCACAATGTGGTCGAGCGTAGCCTCGCTCTCGTCGTTGCCGCCTTGCTGCTGTATGTACCCGCGAACTTTTTGCCCATCATGGAACTCAATCTGTTGGGCCAGGCTTCTCAAGATACCGTTTGGAGTGGCGTTGTCGGCCTCTTTGACACAGGCATGCAAGGCATCGCCGTCGTGGTGTTTTTGTGCAGCATGGGGATTCCGTTACTCAAATTGCTGTGCCAACTGGCAGTGCTACTGAGCATCCGCTGGAACATTGGCCGCTCTTACGGCTTGCTCATCTACAGGATTTATCACCACTTGAAAGACTGGGGCATGCTTGAGGTGTACCTGATGGGCGTGCTGGTGGCCATTGTGAAGTTGGTCGACCTGGCCGAGCTGAGTCTGGGGCTAGGCCTCACCTGCTTCGTCAGCCTGCTGCTGGTTCAGGTCTGGCTGGAGGTCGTCATGTCACCTCACCAGATCTGGCAGGCGCTTTCAGGGGAGGATACGCATGCGTGCGATTGATGCCGGCATCCTGATTTGCACCGAGTGCCACGAATTAAATCGGCAAGACAAAGACGTCGATGAGCAAACGTGCACCCGCTGTGGCGCTCTGGTGCACGCTCGTCGCCCGAACAGCTTGCTGCGTACCTGGGCCCTGTTGCTGACCTCCGCCATTCTGTATATCCCGGCGAATTTGTTGCCTATCATGACCATCAATGCGCTGGGCCAAGGCAGCCCCAGTACGATCATGTCCGGGGTGATCGAGTTGGTGCAGCACGGGATGATACCCATTGCCGCAGTCGTGTTCGTGGCCAGTATTTTGGTGCCCACCTTCAAGCTGGTCGGCATTGCCTTGCTGCTGTTCTCGGTACAACGCCACCAGCCCTTGTCTGCCCGGCAACGTATCATCATGTACCGATTTATCGAGTTCATTGGCCGCTGGTCGATGCTCGATATTTTTGTCATCGCCATTCTGGTGGCGGTGGTGAACTTTGGACGTATTGCCAGCATTGAGGCTAATCTCGGCGCTGTCGCCTTCGCCAGCGTCGTGATCCTCACCATGCTTGCAGCTGTAACTTTTGATCCCCGACTTATTTGGGATAACACGGAGTCGGATGACGACCATGAGTGATTTACCTACCGCTAAAACCCGTCCGGCGTCCAATTGGTCGGCTATCTGGATCCTCCCGCTTATTGCACTGATCATCGGTGGCTGGCTGGGCTGGAAAGCCTACAGCGAGACGGGCATCGATATTCAGGTACGCTTCGAAAGTGGTGAAGGCATCGTCGCCAACAAGACCGAAGTGGTCTACAAAGGCATGCCCGTAGGCAAGGTTAAAACCTTGGCACTGGATGAGAGTGGCCCGAGCAAAGGGGTCATCGCCACCATCGAGATGAACAAGGACGTTGAACAATACCTCAAAACCAACACCCGCTTCTGGCTGGTCAAACCCAGCGTTTCTCTGGCGGGTATTACCGGCCTCGAAACCCTGGTCTCCGGCAACTACATTGCGGTCAGCCCGGGTGATGGCGAGTCCACACGCAAGTTCAAAGCGCTGTCGCAAGAGCCGCCGCTGTCTGACGCCAAGCCAGGCTTGCACCTGACACTCAAGGCCGAACGACTGGGGTCGCTGAATCGTGGCAGCCCGGTGTTCTACAAACAAATCCAGGTTGGTCAGGTTAAAAGCTACGTATTGTCCGAAGACCACAACACCGTCGAGATCAAAGTCTTTATTGAGCCGACCTACGCGAATCTGGTGCGCAAACACACGCGCTTCTGGAACGCCAGCGGCATCAGCATCGACGCTAACCTGTCAGGGGTAAAAGTACGCAGCGAATCGCTGGCCAGCATCGTCGCCGGCGGTATCGCCTTCGCCACCCCCGAGAATCGCAAAGACAGCCCGCCAACCGATCCCAACCTGCCGTTCCGCTTATATGAAGACTTCGATGCTGCCCAGGCGGGCATCAAGGTCAAAGTCAAGCTCAGCGACTTCGAAGGGCTGCAAGCAGGGCGCACACCTGTCATGTACAAAGGCATTCAGGTCGGTAGCCTCAAAGCCTTGAAAGTCGACCCCGACCTCAGCAGCGCCAGCGCCGAATTGGCCCTTGATCCCCTGGCCGAAGACTATCTGGTAGAAGGCACCCAGTTCTGGGTGGTCAAACCCTCCATCTCACTGGCCGGTATTACCGGGCTCGAAGCGCTGGTTAAAGGTAACTACATCGCCATTCGCCCGGGTGACAAAGGCAGCAAGCCCGAGCGCGAGTTTGTGGCCCGCCCTAAAGCGCCGCCTCTGGACCTGCGCTCACCGGGCCTGCACATGGTGCTCTTCACCGACAACCTGGGTTCACTGGATGTCGGCAGCCCGGTGCTCTACAAACAGGTTAAAGTCGGTTCGGTCCAGAGCTACCAGTTCTCCCGCACTAAAAAGCAGCTGATCATTGGCGTGCACATCGAGAAGGAATACGAAGGCCTGGTCAACGCCTCAACCCGCTTCTGGAACGCCAGCGGCGTGACCCTGACCGGCGGCCTGACCAGCGGCATCCAGGTGAAAAGTGAGTCTCTGCAAAGCTTGATGGCAGGCGGCATCGCATTCGAAACCCCGAAAGCCACGGCGCCTTTGCAAAAGCGCATTCCGCGTTTCCGCCTCTTCAGCGATCGTGACGCGGCGATGGAGCAAGGCGTGCCGATCACCATTAAAGTGGCGAGTGCAGACGGCTTGAGCAGCGGGTCACCCATCCGCTTCAAAGGTTTGACCGTCGGCAAGATCGAAAGCGTCGACCTCAGTGACGACCTGCAATCTGTCTTGCTGCAAGCGCGCATCACCGAAGTGCCGGAACGTATTGCGCGGGCAGGCACGCAATTTTGGGTGGTCAAACCCGAACTGGGCCTGATGAAAACCGCCAACCTCCAAACCTTGGTGACAGGCCAGTACCTCGAAGTACAACCAGCTCCCAAAGGCCGCGGGCTACAAAGTGACTTCGTTGCTCTGGAGCAAGCGCCCGACGCCGCAGTACCTGAAGCAGGGCTGCGCCTGGTGTTGAGTGCAGCCCGTCGAGGCTCGCTTAAAGAGGGCGTCCCCGTCACCTACCGTGAAGTCACCGTGGGCAAAGTTACCGGGTACGAATTGGGCAACACCGCCGACCGAGTCTTGGTGCATATCCTGATCGAGCCGCGTTATGCGCCATTGGTGCGCAGTGGCAGCCGCTTCTGGAACACCAGCGGCTTCGGTGTCGACTTTGGTTTGTTCAAAGGCGCGACGATTCGTACCGAGTCCCTTGAAACCCTGGTTCAAGGCGGCATAGCCTTCGCCACACCAGACGGCGACAAAATGGGCAACCCGGCTCGGCCACAACAAACCTTCCCGCTCTTCGACAAGTTCGAAGAGGAATGGCTGCAATGGGCACCGAAGATCCCGTTGGCTAAATAACCCGCAACATGCCCATTAAAAACCGCGATCACTGATCGCGGTTTTTTTTCGCCTCCGTATTCTCCCCCAGCCAAAACCATACTCATCGCCACGCCGACTTTTTCAAAAACTTCAGAGAATTCCTACGTTGAATTTGCCTTGGGCACGTTAACTTCTTCCCAGTTTCGTCGTTTGGGCCAGGTTCACTATTTAAGGGGATAACTAATAGGGGCGTGGTCAACTTTAATGCGGCAAAACATTGGAGTAGAACTGTTTAAATAACTCACGGATGAACTTCTTGATTGAAAGGTGTGCGGTACCGTGCCTGACAACAAGTTTAATTTAATAGGTGGCTCCGAAACTTAATTATCTAAAGGAAATTTAAAAAATGAAGTTCGTAATGAAATCTGCTTTGGTCTCCATGTTCATGTTGGCGGGGTCTGCTTCGATGGTACAAGCGGCAGGTGCCGGTCAAGGAACAGTTACTTTCGAAGGTTCGATTATTGAAGCTGCTTGCTCTATCGCGCCTGAAAGTGTTGATCAGACTGTAGGGCTTGGCCAAGTTGCCAAGTCGCAATTGGAAGCGGGTGGCTCGAGCCGGCCTGAACCGTTCGAAATCAAGCTGGTGGGTTGCGATACCGCGACCCTTAAAGGCGTCAGCACCACCTTTACCGGTGGCATATCGAAAGACGTTCCTGGGGCATTGGGTATTGTAGGCACGGCTTCTGGTGCAGGCATCGTCATGCGCGATTCGTCTGGTGCAGACATCAAATTGGGTACTCCAACGGCATCTCAACCCATCCAAGATGGCAATAATACCTTGCAATTTGGCGCATTCCTCAAAGGCGCTACCGCCGCAGATGCGGTCATACCAGGTGAATTCACCGCCATTACCAACTTCTCATTGGCTTACCAGTAAGTCATTGCCCTGCCACCGCGAGGTGGCAGGGTAACTTGAAAATGAGAACCTGCTCGTGAATGTAATAACGCAGTTAACTATTACTTCTTCGTTCGCACTGTTAATGGTGCCCTTTAATAACGTTGTTGCGGCTGGCCAACAAAATGGCGTTGTTACACTCGGCGGTGAGATTCTTGACGCGGCCTGCGCTATGGATACCAGCAGCGCTTATCAAGTAATTGAAATGGACCCCATGCCGATTGGCCGACTTATTCGGCTGGGTGAGGGCGACCCGCATTCGTTTACCTTGCGTTTAATTAATTGCTCACTCACCCGTAATGACCCGGATCGTCCCGGTGAAAAGTTGCCCGACTGGCAACACATACGCGTGACCTTTGACGGCGTATCAGACCGTCAAGGCCTTTCCTTTGCCGCCAATGGCTCTTCACAAGGTGTGGCCTTTCACATCACTGATGCCGAAGGTCGCGAAAGCTTTCCCGGGGTGCCCATGACGATGATCCCGCTTTCGAGTGTGAGGGACCAAGTGCTGCATTACACCCTAAAATTGGTTGGCAACAACCAGCCTCTGTCTGTAGGCAGTCACCGTGCTGCGGTGCGCTTCAGGTTGGAGTACTACTGACATGGTTGGTCTGTTTTCCATGCTCAAAACCTCAACGATAAAAGCTGCATGGCCTCCGTGTGTCATGAGCGGGCTGATGGTCGTGGCAGGCAGCGCAATCGCGGCCGGCGATATCCAGTTCAATACCGACATTCTTGACCTGAACGACCGCTCCAATATCGACCTGTCGCAATTCTCGCGCAGCGGCTTCATCCTGCCCGGTGTTTACCCGATGAACGTGCAGATCAACGCCCAGAGCCTGGGCGAGCAGAGCATCGCGTTTATCTCTCCCGAGGATGACCCCAAAGGCAGCGAAGCCTGCCTGTCGCCCGAGCTGGTTGCGCTACTGGGGCTCAAAGAGGGCAAGGACGCCGAACTCACCTGGTGGCATAACAATGAGTGCCTGAACATTCGCAGTCTGCCCGGCATGGAGGCCACGGGCGATCTAAGCACCTCGACCCTGCGCATCTCGTTGCCCCAGGCCTACCTGCAATACACCGCGCAAAACTGGGACCCACCTTCGCGATGGGATGAAGGGGTGTCGGGCCTGTTGTTTGATTACAACCTCACCGCCCAATCCATTCGCAACAAAAACGACGGCGTTAAAAATAACCTCAGCGGCAATGGCACCCTCGGCGCCAACGTCGGTGCCTGGCGGGTGCGCGCCGATTGGCAAGGGCGTGTCGATGCCGAAGATACCAGCCGCACCCAGCACATGGAATGGAACCGCTTCTATGCCTACCGCGCATTGCCATCCCTGCAGGCGCGCTTGTCGGTGGGCGAAAATTACTTGTATTCAGATCTGTTCGACAGCTTCCGGTTTACCGGTGTTGCGCTCAATTCTGACGACAACCAATTACCGCCCAACTTGCGCGGCTACGCCCCGGAAGTCGTGGGGGTTGCGCGCACTAATGCCAAAGTTGTCATCAGCCAGCAAGGGCGCGTGCTCTACGAAGCGCTGGTGGCCGCCGGGCCATTTCGCATCCAGGACCTCAACGATGCTGTCAGTGGCTCGATGGACGTACGGGTAGAGGAGCAAGACGGCTCGGTACAGACCTTCAAGGTCGAGTCTGCCAGCATTCCCTACCTCACACGTCCTGGCACCGTGCGTTTCAAAGTAGCAGCGGGCAGGCCTACGAACTTGCAAGAGGGTGGTGCCGGCAGCGTCTTCAGTACCGGCGAATTCTCTTGGGGTGTGACCAACGGCTGGTCGCTGTTTGGCGGGGCAATCACCGACAACAATTACCGTGCCCTCTCAATAGGTGTCGGCCGCGACTTGATGGCCTTCGGTGCGGTGTCACTGGACACCACTCGAGCGAGCACCACGCTGTACGGTGACACCTTCACGGGGTCCTCCTATCGTTTGAGCTACTCCAAACGGTTTGAAGAGTACGACAGCCAGGTCTCGTTTGCCGGGTATCGGTTTTCACAGGAAAACTACCTGAGCATGAGTGAATACCTCGATGTGCGTCACTACGAAGGCGACGTCGGAGGGAGCAAGTCTCTGTACACGGCCACCTTCAACAAACAGTTTCGCGATGCCGGTGTGTCGGTCTACCTGGACTACAGCAATCAATCCTATTGGGACCGGCCTGACAGCGAGCGCTGGAACCTGTCGCTGTCGCGTTACTTCGATGCAGGCCCGGTCAAAAACCTGAGCATGTCGCTTAACTTATTCCAGACCCAGCAGCGGCAAGAACCCACCAGCAAAGGCATGTTCCTCACCTTCAGCGTGCCCTTGGGCCGTTCGGGCTCGTTGTCCAGCAGCTTCAACAGAACTCAAAACACCAACAGCTATTCAACGCGTTACAGCGATCGCATCAATGAACGCAATAACTATCAGTTGGCAGCAAGCGACACCTCGGTCAGCGGTTACCTGAGTCACGCCGGGGATCGGGCCGATGTTGACCTCAGCGCAGGCATCGAAAAAGACAGTCGTTCAAGCCTCAGCGTGTCTGCCCGAGGTGGCGGCACGTTGACCAAAGACGGCGCTGCACTGCACCGCAGCTCCAGCATGGGCGGCACTCGCCTGATGGTCGACACCAGCGGCGTGGCGGATGTGCCGATACGCGGTTACGGCACCCCGACCCGCAGCAATGGCTTCGGCAAAGCGGTGATCTCGGACATCAGCAGCTTCTACCGCACCTCAGCCAGCGTTGACCTGGAAAGCCTGCCAAGCAACATCGAGGCCACCCAGTCGGTCACCGAACTGACCCTTACCGAAGGCGCCATCGGTTATCGCACCCTGGCAGTGATCTCCGGCGAGAAGGCCATGGCGGTCCTGCACCTGCCTGATGGCAGCGTCCCGCCGTTCGGCGCCAGCGTCAAAAATGACAAGCAACAAGACACCGGCATCGTCAACGACGAAGGCAGTGTGTACCTGAGCGGCATCCAGCCCGGTTCGCAGATGACCGTCAGTTGGGGCAGCACCGGGCTCTGCAACCTGAGCTTACCCGAGGTGCTTCCGGCTGACGGGCTGGCCTCGACCCTGAACCTGCTGTGCCAGCCCATCAAGGCTGACAGCGCACCCGCCTCGGCAGTCTTGCCTGATGTTTTGGAGAAAAAAGCCTCATGAACCTTAATCCCCGCTTTGCCCCTTTTGCACTGGCCCTGTTGGCGATGTGCCTGATCAACAACAGCAAGGCCGCCATCGGCCTGGACCGTACCCGGGTGATTTTTGACGGCAGCAAAGACGCCGTCAGCATGAACATCACCAATAACAACATCGAGCTGCCGTATCTGGCCCAAGGCTGGATCGAAGACGAGTCCGGAAAAAAAATCAGCACCCCGCTGACTGTCTTGCCCCCCGTGCAACGCCTCGAACCGGGCAAAAACAGCCAGGTCAAGGTTCAGGGGTTGCCGGCGGCCAAGTTATTGCCCCAGGACCGCGAGAGTGTTTATTACTTCAACCTGCGTGAAATCCCGCCGCGCAGCGAAAAAACCAACACCTTGCAAATTGCGTTGCAGACGCGCATCAAACTGTTTTACCGCCCGGCGTCGATCATGCCGACCCAGCAGCAACAGTCCAATCCCTGGCAAGAGAAACTGACCCTCACCCGTCAGGGCGATCATTACCAGGTCAATAATCCGACCCCGTATTACGTAACGCTGGTGGATGCGCGCAACAGCAAGGACGGTAAAACCGCAACCGGCTTCGAGCCGCTGATGGTCCCGCCCAAAGGTGCCCTGACCCTGGGGCCGAGTGTGGCTGCGCTGGGCTCCACGCCGTACCTGACCTACATCAATGACTACGGCGGTCGCCCGACCCTGGCTTTCACCTGTGCCGGCAATGAATGCAGCGTCGACCCCAAGGCTTCTTCACGCCATGAATAGCGTCAAGTTCCTGGCCCGAGGGGTGGTGCTGACCAGCCTGATACTGGCGTTGTCGGCCAACCTGTGCCGGGCCGAAGATGAGCCCATTATGGACGGCGAGGGCTTGCTGGACATCAGCGGCTCACTCAACCATGCCCCTTGCCTGCTGGAAATGCCCTCGGCTTACCAGACCGTGGAACTCAACAATGTCTCGCGCGCCGACTTGTCAAAGCCCGGCGACATGAGCCACCCCGTGGCTTTCCAGTTGCGCTTTCTGGACTGTCGGCGCATCGCCGGTGGGTTGCCCAACGAGCGCACCGGCCGTCTGGTCTGGAGCCCTTATGAACCGATTGTCTCGGTGGCCTTTCTGGCGCCGGCCGATTCTGATGACCCGCGTCTGGTCAAAGTACAGGGCGTTACCGGAATGGGGCTGCGCCTCACCGATGCCCTGGGTCGCGACGTGCGTCTGGGCACATGGGGCCAGCCCTTATTTTTGGTGCACGGGCGCGACACCGTGACCTGGTACGTCCAGGCGACCCGCACGCCGGCCCCCCTGACCAACGGCGCCTTCCGTGCCGTCGTGGATTTCAGGCTCAACTATGACTAAGGACCCCGCCATGCCCAGCTCCGGCTTACCTGCCGTCCTGATCGGTGGCTGCCTGTTACTGGCGCTCAGCCAGGGTGCTCAGGCAGACGTCAATGTGACCATCAGCGGCGTAGTGCAAGCACCGCCAGCGTGCGAGATCAACCGCGGAACAACGCTTACCGTTCCGTTTGGCGATGCCCTGCTGACCACCCGCATCGACGGCATCAATTATCAGCGAGGGGTGCCCTATGAAGTGTCGTGCAGCAACCCGTCGTCCAATGCCATGACCCTGGAGCTCAAAGGCACAGGGGCCGCCTTCGATGCTAAATCGCTGGCTACCAGCAAAGCTGATCTGGGGGTCAAGCTGTTCGTTGACGGGGCTGACTGGCCGATCAATACGGCCGTTAAATTCACCTACCCGACCTTGCCCGATGTGCAAGCGGTCCCCGTTAAGCGTCTTGGTAGCACCCTGACCGGCGGCGCATTCACCGCGGTTGCAACCTTGGTGGTGGTCCTGCAATGAGAAAGGAACGTCTGATGACCTTCTGGCAATCGTCCGCCGTGCTGACCGTGCTCGCCTTGGGCCTGTGCAGCAGTGCCTCGGCCAATGTGGCGTTCAATGGGACGCTGATCGAACCGCCGCCATGCACCATCAATGGCGGCAGCACCATCGAAGTGGACTTCAAAGAAGTGGGTATCAGCCAAGTGGACGGCGAGCATTATCGCCAACCGGTGAGTTACACCATCACCTGTTCAGCCGACACCTTGCCTTGGGAAATGATCCTCACCGTGCGTGGCACGGCCACCTCTTTCGAGCCGTCAGCCGTGCAATCGAATGTGGCCGACCTCGGCATCAAGTTGCTGCAAAACGGCAAGCCCATGGCACTCAACACACCGCTGGTGATTACCCCCAGTTCGCCCCCTGTGCTTGAAGCGGTCCCGGTCAAACGCCCAGGCTCGACACTGGCTCCCGGTGGCTTCACCGCCACAGCCACGTTATTGGCGAACTACCAATGAGGAGCCGCACCATGCGATCAGTCATTGAAACCCTCGCGTTCTCAACGATGGCGGCGTGCCTGCTGGCCAGTCAGGTGCAGGCAGCAGACAACTTGAGCTTTAAGGGCGTGCTGGTTGCCCAGGCGTGCACCATTCGCCCGGGTGACGAACTCATCCCGGTGAAGTTCAGTGATATCTCCACGTTCAGTCTTTACCAAAACACCCGCACCACCGGTGAGCTTTTTTATATTCACTTGCAAGACTGCGACACCCAGATAGCGAAATCGGTGACGGCCACGTTTAGCGGTGCTGAAAATGCCGAGTTGCCAGGTTTGCTGGCGCTGGGCACAGGCAGTGCTGCGCGAGGCATTGCCATCGGCCTGGAGACAGGCGCCAACCAGCTCTTGCCCCTGAACGTGTCCAGCCCCGAACAGCTCTTGAACAATGGCGACAATGTCATGGTGTTCAATGCCTATGTGCGCGGGGAGCCAAGAGCCATTGCCAATCAATCCATCCGCAGTGGCCGCTTCGTGGCGAACTCAACGTTCACGCTGGCGTACCCGTGACGACGATTTCAAATCCAACCTTATGCATTGCTCCAGAGGCAAACATGACCTTCTGCGTCTCTTTTTTTCGTCCGTTACTGGCGCTGGCCCTTTGGGCCGTGATGCCTGCGGCCAGTGCATTCTTGTTAAGCACCCAAGCCAACAACGACCCCCGCCCTTCACCCATCACATCGCCCAGCGGATTGGTGGTGGTTTCCGGGTCTGCGACCGCAACGGACAACGGCATTCCTAACCAGTACCCCGGCAAAGTGGTTTGTATAGGGAGAAATGGCTGCAACTTTGGGCCGGTGGCCAGCCCGTATCAAACCGGTAGCTTTCGTTTCAATATCGTCATGAACTGCGTCGAGAACCCTCCAGCCAATTGTCAATACGGAGCCGATACGTCGGTGAGCGTAAATAACGGCATGACTTGGGATCAGGCAATCATTGCTTGGCGGGCGCGTCACGGTAACTCAATAAGCCGCTACAACGCCTACACCTACTCGAGAGATAACACCCGGCGCATGTGTACCTCTTGGGCGACCTATGCCATCCCGGGTGGTTTTTACTTATTGCCCGGCGCTGACACCTGTGGCCCACCACCGATTCCGCCTAACCAGTGCAACGTGGGGGGCGGTCCAATAACTCTCGATCACGGCACGCTGAAGGTCGGCGAAATTACCGGTAAAAAAGTAGAAATCACGCGCCAGATTACCTGTACCCGTACAGCCGACGTGATGTACACCGTCGCTGCGGGCAACCCGATAAATCTGGGCAACGGCATCCTGAGCACGCTCTCGATCAACGGTGTCAATGTAGGTTTGGTCACCCGATTCCCGGGGGGGACCTCCAACTTTAAAATCACCTCAACCTTGACTGACCAAGGCGCTGTGGCCGGCCCTTTCTCCAAAACGGTAGTACTTATTCAATACCTCTTGTAAGACTGGTGGTGGCTGACGCCACTCAACTTAACTGCACAGGTGATGTGATGAACAACTATCTTCGCGCCGCGTTGCCAGTGGCAGCGCTGATCTTTATAGCGCCTGCGGCCAATGCCTGGAACCTGGTCAATTCGATCAATGCCGATGCCCGTCAAATGCCGGGCGCTCCGGCCACAACGGTGGTGGCATCGGGCAGTGCCGGTGCCTATAACGACGGCAATTCCAATCGTTATCCAGGTTCTGCCTTGTGCAGCAGAGGTACCAATTGCCGGTTCGGCCCGGTTTCATACAGTCAACTCTTCAACGGGCTACGCACCATCACCCCGATGGGCTGTACCTCCTGGAACATTGACTGCTGGGCATCGGTCGATACCAACGTGGCGATTAACTCGGGTACCTCTTGGGAACAGGCCATTACGGCATGGCAAGCCAGGTACGGCAGCAGCACCTATCGGTACGCGGGTTATGCCTATTCCGTCGAACCTGGCTGGACCACGCAAATCTGCGCAGCCTGGGCGGCATACAATGGCACGGCGCCAGGTGCGCCCACGATTGTGCCGGGCACCGACTCGTGTGCCACGCCGCCCATTCCCCCCAACCGCTGCGACGTCTACGGTGGCGACGTCAACCTTGATCACGGGGTCTTGAAGGTCGGAGAAATTACCGGCTCGCGCAAAGAACTGACCCGGCAAGTCAACTGCTCCCGCAATGCCTCTGTGCGTTACCGCGTGTCCGTGGGCAACCCGGTTGATCTTGGTAACGGTATCAACAGTACGATCACCGTCAATGGTGTCGCTGCGGGACAGTTGATCACCTTGCCCGGCGGAACTTCGTTCTTGCGAATTGCTTCAACCCTGACAGACCGGGGCGCCCGGGCTGGCGTGTTTTCAAAGACGGTGGTACTGATTCAAAGCTTTATGTGAGCCAACCGGCTCACACCCGGTACACCTCAATCATTTCCAGTATCTGGGCCATGGCCTCATACAGATCATCCACCCGCTCAGCCACCTGTGACCAGTTGGCGAGCAGGCAGGCTTTTTCAAGGTCTTCACAGCATTGCAACAGATGCCGGGCCTTGATCATTCGGGCGCCACTTTTGACCTTGTGCGCCACCGCACTCATGCCCGGCAAGTCATGCTTGGTGAACGCCTGCAGCAGCGCGGTCATGTCCTCTTCCATGCTGTTGATCAGCGGTTCGATCAAGTGCTTGAGGGCATCGGCATCGCCGTGGGTCAGACGCTCCAGCGCGTCGAGATCAATTTCACGTTCCGACCCCATGGCCTCGCCAGTGCCTTGCAGGTTGATCGGCTCCAGATCGGCCGAGGCCAGTCGCGCCTCAAGGTGTTGCAGGCTGATGGGTTTGAACAGGCAATCATTCATTCCGGCGGCCATGCAACGCTCGACTTCGCCGGTTTGGGCATTGGCGGTAAACCCGACAATCAACACCGCCGGGGTGCCGTTGGCGGCTTCTTCGGCACGGATGGTGCGGGCCAGTTCATAGCCATCCATCACCGGCATGGCGCAGTCGGTCATGATCAGGTCAAAACGCTGGGCTCTCCAGGCCTTCAAGGCTTGTGCGCCTTCGCCGGCCTCTTGCGGCATGTGCCCCAGGTAACCGAGTTGTTGCGTCAACAGCCTTCGATTAGGGGGGTAATCATCCACCACCAGCACGTTCAAGGCGCGTTGCGGGGGCGCGGGTGGTTCGTGCGGGGCTATCACGGGCGAGACCGCAAGCAGAGTCACCATGTCGAACTCCAGGCTAATGCGCGTTCCTTTACCCAACGTGCTGTGCAACTGCAGCGTACCGCCCATCATTTCGCACAACTGACGACTGATCATCAGCCCCAGGCCGGAGCCACCCGGCAGCTTGTTTTTCGAGCTGACTTGGGAGAAAGGGCTGAACAGGCGCTGCTGGTCTTGCTCCGAAATACCGATCCCGGTGTCCTCGATCTGCACGCACACGTTCAGCCGCTCGCTGTTGCGCGAGCCTTTGGCGCGTACGCTCAGGCCAACATGGCCGCTGTCGGTGAACTTGATCGCATTGCTCAGCAGGTTGGACAACACCTGCCGAAAGCGCAGGGGGGTCAATCAGCACCTCTGTGTTGATCCTGGGGTCGAGCTCAAAACTCATCAGTAAACCTTTTTTCTCCGCCAGGGCTTCAAACACCCGGGCCGTGGACTCCACCAGCTTCATCAGGTGAGTGCGCTGTTGATTGAGCGGCATGCGCCCCGATTCGATCTGGGTGATATCCAGAATGTCACCAATCAGTTCCAGCAAACCCTGTGCGGCTTGCGAGGCAACTTCCAGGCTGTCGTTGTCGGCAAGTCCCTGTTCGGCCTTTTTCATCGCCAGTTCGAGCATGCCGATCACCGCGTTCATGGGCGTACGGATCTCATGGCTCATGGTGGTCAGAAAATCACTCTTGGCCACATTGGCCTGTTCGGCCAGCTGTTTGGCTTCCTGCAACTGTTCGACCAACTGCTGGCGCTCGCTGATATCAATCCAGCCGCCAATGATGCCAAGCACCTCGTTATCGCTGCCTCGATAAGGCAGGATCCAGTGGTAAATGGTCAGCACCTGAGTGTTGGGCAATTCCAGTTGGTGATCGCGAACCAGTGGGCGGCCCTCTTGCATTACGCGCATATAGTCGCTGTGGTAGGCCTTGTGTTGGCGCATCGATGTCAGCGAGTGCTCAAGCAGGGTTTTGCCCACAATGGATTCGCGTTCGGCGCCAAACGTATCCAGGTAACCTTCGTTACAAATCAGCAGCCGGCCCTGACGGTCGCGCACGTAAATGGGGTGGGGCGTACCGTCAATCAGCGTACGCATGAACGCCAGTTGATCGCTCAGTGCGCGCTCGGCCTGATCGCGTTTGCGCAGCACCCGGCGCAAGTAAGAGATCCACACGATACCCAGCAGCAACACTCCGACTGCCACCGCCGAGACCCGCATGATCGCCGAGTGGTGACGTGCCCAAAAACGGTTATCGAGCACCACGGCGCTGTGCCAGCGGGCGGTCAGGGTGTTCATCTCTTCGGGCGAAATACTGGCCAGTGCCTTGTCGAGAATGGCGTGCAGTGTGGTGGCTTGCGCATTCACGGCCAATGAAAACTGGGCGGGGACAATGCCCACGGTGCTGCTGATTTTTAACTGCCTGGCGTAGTGCTGCTGGAGCAAATAACGCGCGCTGACCAGATTGATCACGGCCCCCTGTACCTCACCTTTGCTGGCCATTTCCAGGGCGAGTGCCGAGTTGCGCGCGGCAACCAACTGCACACCCGGATAGTGCTGCGCCAAGTAGGTGCTGACGTTATTGTCGATCACCAGCGCAACGCGCTCACCGTCCAGTTTGTCCAGTGTTTGCGGGCTGCCCGTGAGCAGGCGTGTCACCAGCACAAAGGGCGTCGAAATATACGGCTTGGTAAAACGCAGAACATGTTCGCGGCTGGCGCTGGCGGTAAACGCCGGCATCAGGTCGGCTCGCCCCAGCTTTACATCCTCGATCAGGCCCGGTACGGACTGGCTGCGCACCCAGTCAAATTGAATCCCGGTGCGCAAGCTGATCTTGGCCAGCAAATCAGCCGCCAGACCACTAAAAACCCCTTGGTCGTTAAAAAAGGTAAACGGCAGGAAGTCTTCAGAAACGGCCACCTTCAAACGCGGATGAGCCTCGATCCAGCGTTGTTCAGACGGGGTGAGTTGCAACGGCCCACGCCGCTCGATGCTCATTGCGCTAACGCCCCAGCGATGCAGGATGGCGTTGTTGTGGGCGGGAGGAATGGCCGCCAACGCCGAATTGATCAGGCGTAGCAAGCGTGGGTTAGGGTGATGCACCGCAAATGAAAAAAACTGCTCTTCAAGGAGGGCCACGTCCCGGATGTACACGTTATTCGGATAGTTTTTGGTAATCAGGTAGTGGGCACTGATGGCATCACCCAGATACAGGTCGGCCTGGCCAAACGCCACGGCGCCGAGGGCTGCAAGGGGCGATGCATACAGCTCTAACTGCACATCCGGATACTGGGCCTTGACCGCTGCGACAGGCTGGTAGTGATAAAACATGGCCATGCGCAGACCGGGCGGCAGCGGGATGCTGCCTTTGCTGTCGCCGGTACGTGAGACCAGCACGGGGGGGTCGAGGGCATAGGCCGACGAGAGTGCCAATTGGTCATCGGCACTTTCAAAGGCATTGGCGGTGCCGAGCAGATCGATCTGATCATTTTTCAACGCCTCGATAGCCTGCGCCCTGGAGTCATACCGCCTGACCTTGATCTCAAGGTTCAGTGCCTGGGCGAGCAGCCCGGCATAATCGGCGGTCAAACCTTCAAAGTAATCGCTGCCTGAAGATATATCGAAGGGGCCATTGTCCGGTACCGACGTGCCCAGAATCAGCGACTGTTTGGCGCTCAGCCATTGTGTGTCGCCCTCACCGAGCTTAAGTGCAGGCACATCGGCCTGTGATCGCGCCAGCAACTGCAGAGGCATCGGGTCAGCATGGCTTGCTGTTGTCAGGCTTAGCGTCAATAACCAGACGGCATGCTTCATTCGATTAAGTTATTGCGTTTGGCAAATTCAGCCAGATACACCACTGACTTGATATTGAGTTTTTGTAAGAGCCGTGTTTTATAAGTACTGACCGTTTTCTCACTTAGTAACATAATTTGTGAAATCTTTTTATTGGAGAAGCCCGACACCAAATATTGCAGGGTACGCAATTCGCGATCTGACAATGTTTTGATTAATTGCTGGTCTGAGTGATCGGGAGACAGATCAACATCACAGTTATTTAAATAAATCCTGCCACTCATTACCACATTAATTGCTTTGGTCAATGCATCGACGTCTTCGGTCTTCTCAATAAAACCAATGGCACCGGCCCTGATACAGCGATCAGCAAAAAAAGCGGAGTCTTTGGACGTCAGCACTAACACTTTGATCGGGAGCCCCAGTATGTGTAGCCGTTTAAGCACCTCAAGCCCGTCAAGTTTGGGCATCGAAAGGTCCAGCACAATCAGGTGGGGGAGGTGTTCGCGCGCCAGATCCAGCGCCGTGGCGCCGTTATCGGTTTCAGCCGCAATCTGGAAGTTGGCGTTTTCCAGTACTAGTCTGACGATCCTTCGAATAAAAGGATGATCGTCTACTATCAAAGCCTTACGCATGATAATTCCTACAACGTTAAGAGGGCGCTATTGTCGTGGCGGCGAGGTGCGGCCGTAACGACGTGAGTGTCAAGCGCTCAATGTTCGAGCTGAATTAAATGCCGGTCATAAACATCGATGAACAACTTTATTTTCAGTGGAATCAAACCGTTAATTAGTCCGCAGGCTTGCTGTCAGTAGCGGTGTGCGAATTGTCCTAAGAAGTAGTGGTTTAAGATTTTTGAGGCAGGACGGCCCAAGCCGTTATTAATGAGCAATAACTTTTTTGAGACATAAAAGTTATCGGCAGAGGGGCTAAAAGGTTCAACTCAGTGAATGACCGATCGTCGGGCGTCTGTGAACAGTCATTCCAGCACGTGACTGAGTTCATCGTGTGCTCCTTCCTCGTAATCCTCCTGTCTGTTGTCTTTACAGGGGTATCGAGGAGTGTGCTTCTCAGGATGCAAAAAACAGGTAGGAATTTTCTGAAAAATTGAAATTTATGTTCGGCAGGCATGTACGAAAGGAGGGGAGCAGAGGTGTTCACTAAGGCCGTTAAAAAAGCCTCGCGAACACCCTTGCTCCTGCGCAGGTGGCGTCAAACTGCCGTGACATCTTCCAGTTGCGGCTCGGCAGCCGCAGGGCTGGCCACCTCGTCATGGCGGCGGATGTACTTCCAGTCATCCTCGTCGATATAGATCCCGTTAGGCCCGCTGCCGCCTTCCAGGTCGATGGCCACATGGGCGCAGACCTGCGGCTTTACGCTCGCCAGAATCGGTACAAAACCCAGCTGCAAGCTGGTTTCCAGCAGCGCGGTCTGGTTTCTCTCGTCAATGTCTGCCGCTTCGTCGAGGTAATACGGCAAACGGATACGCCCGGCCAGGTCGCGATCCATCAAGTGCAGCAACAAATACATGTTGGTCAGCGCCTTGATGGTCATGGTCGTACCGTTGGAGGCGGCGCCATCGATGTCGGTATGAATCACCGGCTGGCCGTTGACCTTGGTGATCTCGAACGCCAGTTCAAACAGATCCTTAAGCCCCAACTGGTTATGGTTGGCCGCCACCAGACGGGCCAGATACTCCTTGGCTTCTTCGTTCTTGTTGTCCTGTTCAGCACTTTGGCTGAGGTCAAACACCGACAGCGTTTCGCCTTCTTCGTACTGCCCGGCGCTGTGGATAATCTGGTCGATGTGCTTGAGTGCCTCTTTGTTCGGCGCCAGCACAATCCGGAAGCTCTGCAGGTTCGACACTTGACGCTTGTTGATCTCGCGGTTAAACAGCGCCAGTTGGTGCTCAAGGCTGTCGTAGTCACTGCGAATGTTGCGCAAGGTCCGGGCGATGTCCGTCACGGCAGCACGGCGCGCCTTGCCCAAGGTCAGGGCTTCCTCGCTGCGGTGCGCATAGGCGTTGATCAACAGTTGCAGGCGGCGCTCCATGTCATCTTCGCTGTCGAACTTGGCCACGCCTTTCAAGCGCACCTGCGCGTACAGCGCTTCGATCTGCCCGTCGCAGCGCAGCAGGCCTTGCCACGTGTCCTGGTAGTCGTTGAGCAACGGCAGCAGGTTGTCCATAGAGTCGTCGACCGGGTCCATGAACGGCGTACCGAATGGCAAGTCGGCCGGCAACAGCTGGCGCCGACGCAGGCTGTCATCAAGGGTGCGCTGCTTGGCTTCCATGTCACCGATTTGCCGCCCGACCAATTGCAGCTTGGCCGACAGGTGCTGCACGCGCTCGGTGAAGGCATCGCTGGAGCGCTTCAATTCATCTTGCGCGGCTTCGGCCTGGGCTAACAGCTCGAGTTTTTCGCCTTCTTCGGCGCCCAGGGTTTGCGCACGACGGAAGTCTTCCAGCGCCTTCTGCGCGTCCAGCACTTGCTGGTACAACGACTCGGCTTCGGACTTGCTCGCCGCCCGGTCCGAGGTGACCGCCTGCTGGGTTTTCAGTTGCTTGAGTTCTTTTTCCAGCCGCTCTTTCTGGTCGCGCAAGGCGGCGCGATCCGCCAGCGCTTGCAGGGCGGGTGGCTCGATATGGCTGAGGTCGATGGACAAACCCGGCGCTTCAAAGCGTTCACCTTTAAAGCCATCCAGGATTGCCTCCAGGGATTTGACCCAGGCGTCGCCGTCATCCAGCGCAATCCCTTGCTCGCCCAGCGGCAGGCTGAACAGGGCGCTGTTGAACAGGCGCATCAGGCGCTCAACATCCTGTTGCGAGAATTCTTCGCGCAGGCGGGCGTAGCTGTTGTTGTCGGCGTGGTCGAGCTGCTGCTTGACCGACTTGAGGCGTTTTTCCAGGTCGCGCAGACGTTCGTCCAGGTCTTCGGCGCTGAATTGGCGCGACTGTGCCAAGGCACCGGCCAACTCGTCGTGGGCGTCTTTGGCGGCCAGTAGTTGCTGCTCCAGCACCTTCACGTCGTCCACCAGCGCAAAGCGGTGCTTGAGCACCGACAACTCGCCCAGCCAGCGCTGAATACCGGTGATCTCTCGCTCCAGGCGCATCAGCTCCTGGGTGCTGCTGCGCTGATCGTTTTGCAGGGCGTCTTGCTCGTTGCGGTAGTGCTCGGACTGAATCAGCAACTCTTCCTTGCGTGCCCCGGCGTAGTCCTGCCACGTGCCGAGCAGCGAGTCGAGCAGCGGCGACAGGCGATGCAGCTTGCCGCGCAGCAGATCGCGCTGGCGGACACCGGCGGCCAACGATTCGACCAATGGCCCGGCCCCGACCAGCGCGTTGTAATCCTGCTCCATGCGTCGCACATCGCGGAAGGCTTCTTCACACGCGGCGATATAGTCCACGCTGCCGGAGCGCAGGCTGTGCTCAAACGCATCGAGAAACAATTGCTTGAGTTTGGCCGCCGTAATTTCGCGCATGTGCAGCAGGTTGATAAATAGCGCGCGGAAGGTTTTCAGGCTTTGCTCACTGGTGGAGCGCAGCGGGATCAGCGTCAGGTCCAGCGGGATCGACGTATGCCCACCGACCAACAAACGGCGCAGTTCATCAGGCTTGAGTTCGTAAGCTTTAAGGCCGTTGCGCTCAAGGTTGCTGAACAGCTCTTTTTGCCGCAGGCAGGTGTCTTCTTTCTGGTAATGAGCCAGGTCGAGCTTGCCCGCATAGGCGAAAAACTGGTGACCGAAACCGCCACCGGGGCCGCGCCCGACCACGCCAATCACATGGGGGCCGTGGGGCAGCGACACTTCGACGAGGATGTAGCTGGTGTCGGAAGCGAAGTAAAAGCGCCGCGATTGTTCGAGGCTGTACTTGCCGAAGCTCATGTCTGACATGCGCGCCAGAATCGGAAACTGCAAGGCGTTGATCGAGGCTGATTTACCGAGGTTGTTGGCCCCGTACACCGACAGCGGATGCTCCAGCGGGAACAATCCCAGGCTGTAACCGGCGGTATTCAGCAGGGCGAAGCGGCGTATTCCGTAGCGTTCCTGGCTCATGCGTCCAACTCCTGTTGCTCATCGGCAATGGCGCGGGCCAGAGCCGCGTCTTCGTCTTCTTCCTCAACCTCGGCTTCATCATCAACCAGCACCGGGGTCGGCAGCGGCAAAATGCTGTGCAGGCTGGCGGCCAGATCGCGGTCTTGCTGCACTGACAAACACACGTCAAGAAAGCGATGCATCGGCGGCAGAAAACGGTAAACGCCGTTGTCTTCACTGGCAAAGCCGAGCTGGGTCATGCGGCGCATGATTTTTTCTTCCAGCTCGTCCTGGGTGGTGACTTCGGCCTGCACAAACAGGTCGCGGTATTTTTCCAGCAGCGCGGGCAGTTCATCACGGCCCAGGCTGCCGCCATCGAGCACGGCAATCGGATCGCGGCCCTGATCGGCCAAATGCTCGACGATGATGAACGTGAACAGCGCCAGGCGTTGCGCGGTCTTGTTGACCTGAGCCGAGGCAATGGCGGTGTCGGGCACGAAATAATAAAAACCACGGGTGTCGCACACCAGTTCAAAGCCAAGGGCCTTGAACAGGGCGCGGTACGAGTCCTGAAAATTCGACAGCTGTGCGTATAGTTCAGGGTCGCGACGGCTCACGTGATAACCCTTGAACAGCTCACGAAAGATCGGCGCCAGATGGGACAGTTCAGACAGATCAAGATGCATGGAGAGGGCTCGCAGAAGTCTCGCTCGCGTCATCGCTGCGTGAAAGCAGGGCGAAGGAGCGCAGGCTGACCAGATGTTCGTGGGTGTGGTAATCGCGGCGCTCAAGGCGTTCGCGCACGAAACGTTTTTCGCGCGACAGGCGCGAGAACCAGTACAGCAATTCGTCGGTGTCGCCGTTGGGCTCTTGGGCCAGCAGCCAGCTCATCAAATCCGGCATCGGCAGCGCATCGCTACAGCGGTCGAGCATTTCCTTGACCGTGCGCGGAGCCTTGGGCGTTTCACCGCGATGGGCTTTGTGGGCTTTCGGGAAGCGTGCCGGCTTGGGCTCAAAGCGGGCCAGCGCGTACACATAGGCTTCAACCTGGCTGGCGCTGCCCAAAAAGGTGCTTTGCGGGCGGGTGAACATTGGCATCGCCGCTTGCGGCACTGCGTCCAGCCCTTTACGGCGTATGGCCGCCAGCGCCAGCGCGGCGCCACGGGTAACTGCGTTGTGGCGTCGTGCCTCTTCACGCAGCGGCAACAGCAGCTCGCGGGCATGGCGCAAGGTGAGCTGGGCGCTGGTTTGCATCTCAAGGATCCGCGCATGGGTGCGCAGCAGCATGTCGTCGTCCACTAGGTGGCCAAGGCGTTGCTGTTCGCTGAGCATGCGCAGCAGTACATTCTCGACCTTACGTACGCCTTGTTCGAAGGCGCCGTCAGCGTTTACCAGTTGGATCATCGGTTCGACGTATTCGTCCCACGTCGCCAGCACCTCGGCGTACCGCTGGCGCAGCGGGATCTGCCGGTCGCTGGTCTTGGCCCGTTCGGCCACGGCCACCAAGGCCTGTTCGTCATTGGCGAGCTTCTTCAAGACATCGCGCACACGCATGTCGAGCAAACGCAGTTGGCGCGCCAGATCATTGCCATCACGAATGTCGAACGCGTCCTGAATGTAACCGGCCAGGCGCTCCAGATGGCGCAGGTAGGCTTCGATTTCCAGGCACAGCCCGAGGCGGTGTTCGCGGCGCAAATACGCGAGGAAGTCGTGGATTTGGGCGTTCAGCTCAAAGCGGTTCGGGCTCTTGGCCACCGGCACCAGAATGTCCAGGCGGATCCAGCTGTCGAGCACGTTGGTGATGTCTTGCGGTGTGCTGTCCAGTTGCTGGGCAGCCAGTTGCAGGCGCAACTCGCTCAGGCTCAAAGTGCCTTGGTCGAAGTGTTCACACAAAGGCTCAAGGAGTGCCCAGTGTTCGGCGAGGGCACGTAAAACGCGCTTGGGTTCGATCATGGGAGGGCCGGTCGATTGCCAATGAAAGGTCGCGATTGTACTGCAACACGGGTTTGAGTCATTACTTGGCGATCAGAGGCGGGCGAGAAGGGCAGAAGGGCGGTAGAATCGCTGCTCTTTAGTTATCCACAGATGGCCGACCCTTGTTGAACGAGTCCCGCCGCCGCGCTTATTTGACTGCCATGCAAGTGGTCAGTTGGGTACCGCGCACAGAGCTGCCGTTTGCCGCCCCTTCGCGGCCTGAACTGCTGGTGCTCCCTGAACCGCCTGCCGCGCCTGAAGTCATCAGGCCTGTGGTCAAGCCTGCGGCTGCGCCGAGCAAACCCGCTGAACGGCCTAAAATCGAAGTGCCACGGCCATCGGTCACTCCGCGACCTGCCAGCAAGCCGGTAGTGGAAGCCGAAGCGGCCCCCGCGCCGGTAAAAGCCGCCGCGGTGGCGCCGCCGCGTTTTGCCTTGCAGTTGCTCCGGGCGGGGCGTTGCCTGGTGCTGGTGGAGTTACCCACAGGCGGCGCATTCCAGAGCCGCGACCCGGCTTATTTATTGTTAAAAGATATGTTGCGAGCTGCCGGTTTGCCCGACAGCCCGCAAATCGTTGGCGAGCCAGTACGTTGGCCGCTGCTCAGGCGCGGCAATGTCGACCAGGGCCCAGAGGCGGCGCGTCAGTTTGTGCAGGGTTTTGTCATGGCCCGCCTTGAAGAGGCCGAATGCGCCTGCTTGTGGCTGATCGGCCTGCCGGCTGTGCGTTTTGCCAGCGAAGCGAACGCTGAAGCCTTCAACACCGAACTTGAAATCGAAGGGCTGGGTAGCGCATGGGCGCTGCCGGGCCTGGAACTCTTAATGGAAGAGCCGCACCGCAAAGCGGATGTGTGGCAAGCCATGCGCAGGCTGATGTCGCGCTGGAAACAAAACGATGAGTGACGCAGTAACCTTCCGCCCGATGACCGAAGCGGACCTTGATGCGGTTTTAAAAGTTGAATACGCGGCGTTCACCCACCCGTGGACCCGTGGGATCTTTCTCGACGGTTTGGGCAAATACCACATCTGGTTGATGTTCGAAGGCGAGCAACAAGTGGGTCACGGCGTGGTGCAAATCATTCTGGATGAAGCACACCTGCTCAACATCACCGTCAAGCCAGAAAACCAGGGCCGTGGCCTGGGGCTCAAATTGCTTGAGCACCTGATGTCTATTGCCTACCAGCATGAAGCCCGCGAATGCTTCCTCGAACTGCGTGACAGCAACACGGCCGCCTTCAAGCTGTACGAGCGCTACGGCTTCAACGAAATCGGCCGCCGCCGCGATTACTACCCGGCCGTGGGCGGGCGTGAAGACGCGGTGGTCATGGCCTGTACGCTGGTTGACTGAATCAGCCCTCACCCGGAGGGAGAGGGCGCTTTACCAAGGTACTCTCAGGTTAAGCACAAGAGTTCAGGTTGCGGATGTTATTCAGCATCCCCCAATCAGTCCCCTCTCCCTTCGGGAGTGTATGGACCGGGGACATAGCGAACACTTTGTTCGGAGACATAGCGAACAGTTAACGTAGCTTTTTCCCTGATATTACAACCCCGGTCACTCTGTCAATTTGCGCAATACGATGGCTTCCCCAGAAGACATCGTA